>JAGMEZ010000586.1 GCA_023127905.1 Caldifarciminota bacterium | reverse complement strand
GATGCAAGAGTCGGGGTAAAAAAAGTACTTGACAAAGTGGAAAAATACTATTATAATAGACTGACGGTCGGTCGATAGGAGGTCAGTTTTATGGCAAGGATAGTAAAAAAACCTGAAGTTAGAAAAAACGAAATTCTTGATGCTGCTCGAAAGTTCTTCTTTCAGAAGGGCTATGAAAAAACAACTATTCAGGATATTTTGGATGAGTTGGGTATTGCAAAAGGTACATTCTATTACTACTTCACATCAAAATTAGACCTGCTTGATAAATTAGTTGACAGAACTACGAGTGAGATATCAGCATCACTTAAACCAATTCTAAAAATGGAAATGAATGCAATTGAAAAGTTTAACAAGATCTTTCAAACTGCCACTATTGTTAAGATGCAAAAGATAGATGTGCTTCTTGTAATGCTTAAGGTGATGTTCACCGATGAGAATACAATAATCAGAGTAAAAATGTATAGAAGAATGGTTGAGAAAAATAAAATACTGTATTCATCGATTATTAAACAGGGAATCAAGGAAGGTGTATTCAACACCTCTTATCCTGATGATGCAGCAGAGTTGTTGATGCAGATAGGGACAGGCTTAAACGAAACAATATGTAAATTACTTATTCAACAGAATGAAGATCCAGACGATATAATACAGGTGCTTACATCAAAGATTAAGCTGTATCAGGATGCAATGGAACGAATACTTGGCGCTCCTCAAGGTTCTTTGCGGGTTTATATTCTTGAAGATTATGAAGAGATGGTTAAGTTGTTTTACAAAAAATTACAAGGTAATGAGAAAAAGATGTGAAGAAACCACAGAGTGCACAGAGAAAGAAAATATCTCTGTTCTCAAAAAAACAAAAAAGATAAAAGGTGAAAATAATGACAGCTCAAAGAAATCTTAATAAATTGATACAGAGCAAGCAAATAAGGGAAAGCATTTTAGGAAACACATTTCCTAAACGCATAAGTATTCAAGCATTGATCATAGAGAAGTTAGGAAAAATGCTTGAGATAGGAAGCACATTTGAGTTCACAGAGAGGGGAGGGAAGGCAATGTTTCATAAGTTGTTGAATCTAAATAAACTCTGTGTACTCTGTGGTGAATATTTTCAAAGTGCTAAGAGGGATTAAAGGAGGATAAATGATTGACGGTGTGAGGATAAAAAAATTAAGGGTTATACCTGACGAAAGAGGAAGGTTGATGGAGGTATTACGGAACGATGATGAGATATTTGAAAAATTTGGACAGGTATATATTACCACTGCTTATCACGGTGTGGTAAAAGGTTGGCATTACCATAAAATTCAGGCTGATAATATGTGTGTTATAAAAGGGATGATGAAAATAGTGCTCTTTGATTCACGAGATAATTCTCCAACTAAGGGAGAAATTAACGAATTTTTTGTTGGTATTTATAACCCAATAATTATTCACATTCCTAACTTTGTTTATCATGGATTTAAATGTATAAGTGAAGCTGAGGCAATAGTAATTAATATTCCAACAGAGAAATTCAATTATGATAATCCTGATGAGTATCGTGTAGACCCGCATGATAATGAGATTCCTTATGAATGGGTGTTGAAAGAAGGATAAGTTAATCGAAGAAAAAAGTAAGTGAAATCTAAATTCCAGAATCAGAATGACGAAAAAAACAGTGATTTAAAGAGAAAATAAGAGATAATAATTTAAATACTAATAATAAAAAGGAGAGGAGATGAGGCTTCTTGTTACAGGTGGTGCAGGTTTCATTGGAAGTAATTTTGTGAGGCATATTCTTGAGAAAAGAAAGGACATACAAATAATTGTTCTCGATGCGCTTACATATGCAGGAAATATTGATAACTATTCTAAATCGATATGGGAAGATGCGAACTTCTGTTTCTTTCATGGTGACATAAGAGATGAAACCCTTGTGAAGAACCTGGTAAGAAATGTTGATAAAGTCATTCACTTTGCTGCAGAAACACATGTTGACAGATCTATTGATAACTCTGATCCATTTATCTCAACTGATATAAAGGGAACACAGGTTCTCCTTGAGACTATTCGAAAGCACCCTGTGGAGAGATTTATACATATTTCGACAAGCGAAGTTTATGGTAGTGCTGAAAAAGTACCGATGGATGAAGAACATCCTCTAAAGCCACTAAGTCCATACGCAGCTGCTAAGACTGGTGCTGATAGACTTGTTTATTCATATTTCTTTACTTATGATTTACCAGTTGTGATTATAAGACCATTCAATAATTATGGCTCTAATCAATTCCCTGAAAAACTAATTCCTCTTTTCATAACGAATGCTATTGAGAATAAACCTTTGCCTGTATACGGGACTGGCAAAAATACAAGGGATTGGGTTTATGTTAAAGACTGTGTTAAGGCTCTTGAAAAACTTATTGATATTGATATTAAAAAAATAAAAGGAGAGGTAATAAATGTTGGCAGCGGGGAAGATACTGACGTTCTTACGATTACAGATACTATTCTAAAGGAACTTGGAAAGGATAAATCACTAATAAAATTTGTAAAGGATAGATTAGGGCATGTAAAAAGACATATTTCATCTACTGAGAAGGCAAAAAAGATAATTGGATGGGAAGCAGAGACCAATTTTCATGAAGGTCTCATCTCTACTGTTAAGTGGTATTTGGAAAATGAAGAATGGTGGAGAAAGATTAAGGAAGGGAGAAGAGAATATAAGGAATTTTATGAACGGTACTATAATTTTTAATTACTATAAAAAAACGCACATTCGTGCTGTAAAATAAACGCTACGCTGTGAACAAACACTGCGTTGTAAACTAACGTTTCACTGTAAACAAATCCTACGCTGTTAATCAAACGCCTTCGGCTGTAAAGCAAGCGCTGTGCTGTTGATTGACTATTTGGAGTGCAAAATCGGTGATTTTGCATGCAACAACATCGTTGTTGCACTCCATACCAAACAGAATCTGCAAAATTGTAAGGATTTGATTTATCAAATCCGAATCGGACACGATAAACCCTACCTCTACACACTTCCTACTAACTACTTGCTACTAACTACTATTCTACGGTGAGATAGCAACTGTTATCGGGTC
>JAGMEZ010000585.1 GCA_023127905.1 Caldifarciminota bacterium | reverse complement strand
GTAACTGATGGTATCACGCTCTGCTGAGATGGGAATTTTTACTTTATCGTTTTTTGTAAGGTTTTTTTCTGGGATGGTGAGAGTATAGAATCCTACTCTGAATGAATCTGCAGGTGTTTCTCCAGTATTCTGAATTTCCACGTTTATCTCAACAATAGAATCACCGCCAAGGTATATGTTTTTACTGAAAAAGGATAGTTCTGCGCGTGCAGTAATGTGATAGGAGTAGGTACGTGATGTATCCGTGTTTCCAAAAGAATCGGTGGCGAATATCCTGAATTCTATGGTTGTGTTAGGTGATTGTGGGGGGATGAAAGAGGTTGTTATAAATGTATCTGCTGAATATGGTATCATTCGAATATTATTCCATGTGGTTGCTCCTTCGAACCTCCATATCATATCCGCATTTATGATACTGTCAGGGTCGAAAATTCGTGCTTGAACCTGTACACTGTCATCAACTGTAGGTACCTCCGGTATAGTTGTGACAGCTGAGATATTTGGTTGCTCTACATTAAAGTATTCAAATCCTACTCCATCATTTTTATTTGCCCCCCTGAAATAAACCTTAACTATTCCTTTAGAAGGGGGAAGGGTATCTGGAAGGATTGTTGAGGCAAAAAAATTACCTGCACTAACAGGTACGCTTATTTTAGAAAAAGGAGTAATAGCAATATCCCTGATTGAATGGAATGTAACTATTGCTTCTCCTGAAGGTGAACCGAAAACATTTCCCTGGACACTCAGTGTGTCTCCCGTTGATAGCGAAGCGGGGGAGAGTAATATGTCAATTTTTGTTGAGTCTGGCAGAGCCAGTTCTATTCCCGGATCACCAAGAAGATTGTAAGTCATGAGTGGATACTTGTTTCCATATGTTGAGAAGTATTTAATTTCACCGTATGATAGGATTTGCCCAATAAAGCGGAGATCCTTATTGAAAATTCCATCATAAATATTTGCTGAAATCGGGTGATTATAGTGACCGTATGTATTACTTCCCGGTCCATAGTAACCTATTCCACCTCCGTTCGGGGCAAGAAAGACCGTTTCTCCTATTGAGTGAGAATCTGGAGGTTCATCAAAAAATCCATTATTGCAACTGAATGCAGTCCAGAATGGTACTCTGTCGAGGTTTGTCATTCTGTAAATATCTTCTGATACGAGGAAGTCACCTCCGCATAGTATGTCACCTCCTCCGTGTGAGAGGAAGTTCAAGAAAACAGCACCCTCATCCATTTCCTTAAGAAAATCTTCCCTGTTCTTTCTTGGATGATAGCATCTGCTCGCATCAAAAGCGGGTGGTAAATAATTTAAGATAATACTTTCCATATTTGGGTACGAATTATAGCCGATGACAGAATCTGCAACAAAGACGAGGTCTTTTTTCCATTCATCTAAGTTTTGATAGTCAACATAAATTTTTAACTTTTCAAAAAGTGCATCAAATTCCTCGTTGGTTCTTATTGGAAAACGCCCTATAAATATATCGGGCAGGAAATCATCTCCGCTTACCCTAACATAATATTCATCATCAGCTACATGTCCCCACACATTCCAGTACCATGAAAGATGGACAGGAACTATATTTCCGTTATGTCCTGATATTCCTTTGTAGTCGTATGAGCCGTCCCCGAAAAGAAGACAGAAGACAGGGGGCTCCATATAGTAATCATACGCATAAGTTATAAATGTTTTTATTGCCTCAGGAGATGCAATTCCATAATTAAATTCATTATATATTTCATCTACTGTAACAACCATACAGTTGAATCCCTGTGTCTCTTTCCATAGTCCGAATTGTTCTGCACTGTTTAGAAGTGTTTGATTTGTAATAATCAGGTATTCTGCCCTGTTTCCCGGGGAATGGAGATCCCTTGTTTCAACTTTTTCTATACTTATAGGTTTTAGCTTATCCCAGATTGGAATAGCAGAGAAGCTCAAAAGACCCGTTATGTCGTTATCATGGAAAATAAACCTGTATTTTGTCTGTCCTCCTGATTGATACGTCTCTTTCTTGATGTTGATAATCCGAGATACGTTTTTTTTGTAAATATCAATGTCTGCAAAATCGAAATTACCTATAATTATTTTATATGTAGTATCGATTATTTCGTATGGCATTTTAAATTTTATCCTGTTATCTACGGCATCGAACAGGTGCGTATAGGATATTTCAATCCAGTTTGAGAAGAGTCCATCGACTGAATCGACAGGTGCAGGAAGGAAAAGAGTGATAGTATTATCACCATTCAACAATAGATTTCCAGGAATTTCTTCGATATTTATTCTATATGGGGTTTGACCTGAGAAGGAAAATTCTCCAAGAAAACTATCGTTTAAGGATACGTGAACCCTGTGACCGTATGACGTTGTTGTAAGACCGTGAAGCATAATCGAAAGATTACAATCATTCACTGTGTCAGGGAACGGGATAAAGATGTGTATTGTCTGAGAGTCAGGACCGTACAATCGGTCCCAAAACCAGATGTCCAACGAGTCAGCTGAAGGATTCGAAAGCCTTATTGAAATACTGTCTTTTTCAAAATGGAGTGTGTCTTGCGAGGAGTGAAGGAGAAGACTTGGAATTGTATCGTGAGGTGTCCCATCTTCATCAACCATTCTTTTTCCAAGACTATCACCAAAAGAAAGCCAGTAAATATTTTCATCGGTATATGGATTGAAATATGTGTATTCTCCTTTTATTTTTTCTGCAAAAAAATCAATATAATCCTGGTTATTGAAAATTGAATCTTCTTCCCCTTTAACATAAATGGGAATCTCATAACCTTTATATGAGATATGGATATCACGAGCGTTAATAGATAAAGGATCAATCCCTGAATTTACAAGATCGTCGTAGGTGATTTGATAGAGTCCTTCATCATTGGTTATAATCTTATAGAATGTACCAGCCTGACGGAGTTTGGGTGGTTCTGGGAGTGGGTGGGGTTTAAGCCACAATCTACAGGTTGAGTAGTTAACAACGAGTTCAGAGAAGAGTCTTTCTTCAGGGCTATTTTTCCGTGGAAATCTGATTACACCATTTTTATTATCCTGTTTAAGAAAATGAATTGAAAAGGTTACCTTCTTAACAATGAGCAGGCTTTGCTTCTTAGGATTATATCGAAATGGATAAAACAGGATGGAACCAATTCTGTGGTCCCTGAAAAACCCTACTTCTTTTGAAATATTTAGAACCCCGGGGTAGTAAGCATCCTTAGAGTAGCACTCATCCAGAGTATATGAGGATTTTTTTTCTCCTCCAAGCAAGATGGATTTAACAGGATTTATCAGACGTACAGTTTTTCTTTCAGTATTGATATTACTGAGGACTGTTTTAAAACTACCTGTAACCGGAATACCAAACAGTATAGGTATAGATGGAAGTTCTGGTTTTCCTGGTTCTGCAGTCATCACAGCACCATGCATTTTGATCTTTGAGAAGTTTCTTCCTTCGTCCATAAATTCGGTTATTGTGTAATCCTTTAATTCAACTGTAACGTCAATCCTGTCTTCAGATATTGTTTTCGTTTTAATTGAATAACCCTGTATCTCTATTGAAAGGAGAAGTGATGGAAAGAGAAGAAGACAATAGATAGACGAAAGACAGATGTACTTTCTTAAGATTTCCATTTTTATTTTTCAGATTATAATTTCATAACTGTACGGGTGAGCGTTTGATTACGGAAATATAGTCTTAAAAAGTATATACCCGATGGAACGATTTGACCCCTATCATTCCTTCCTTCCCACGAAACTTCAGTGGTTAGTGCCGAGTGGTTATTGTTAAGTGAAAAGGATTTTACCAATCTTCCACTCACATCATAAATCTTTAAGAAAGTATTTTGATTATCACTAATCCCTGGACACTTGAAAATAACCTCTGCAGTAAAAGGATTTGGGAATATGATTAGTTCGCTAAAATCACCTTCTTGGGGGATACTGACCGGAATAGGTTTGGAGTAGTGGACATCTGTGCCGTTTATACTCTGAAGAATATATTCGTATTCTCCGGGTGGCAAGGATTCATACCAGATATATTTGCTGCCGTTTACAGTGCAATTTTTTAAAAGAATTGGATACGATGAATTAATTCTGAAAAGCTGTAATGTGGTTTGAGTCGTTTCTGCACAAATTCTTACACCTGAATTCGTAACTTCACATTTAACAGAACGTGAAAGGGCTTCATTAACAGGATTATTTCTTTTATACCGTATGTGCGGAGAAGTGAATAAAGAATCTGGAATCCAATCATACCAAATGACGTGAACTGAGCCATTGCTTGTGGTAGTGATATGAGGGGATGTAGAGAGTTGTTCTTTTTGAGAGATATTTTCCTCATTGCTCCACTTGTTAATAATAAGTGATTTATGATATATTTCGTAATTCCCTTGCTCATCGTCAGACCAACTGAGGTGTATAACACCGAAGGGATCTGATGTAATCTGTGGGTAGAGTGCAAATCCAGGGTTATTTGAAACGGAAATTGGTGTTGACCAGTCTATTCCGTTAAATGAAGAATAATAGATTTGAAAATTACCATCCGTATCGTCTGCCCATACAAGGTGTACTGTACCAGACGGGTCACAACAAATGGACGGGTACTGACTCATACCTTCATTGCTTGTAATTCGCTGGGGGTTTGTCCAGCTACCTCCTGAATAAATTGCATAATATAATTCATAACCATTATTTTCCATCTCCTCCCACACAGCATAAACTGTTTCACCATAGTTTGTGACGGTAGGAAAACCAGCATAGTAAGAGGTAGATGAGAGTTTTTCCGTTGTTCCCCATGTTCCGCTGGCATATATTTTACTGTATATTTCATAGATCCCTGTTCTGTTATCCTGCCACATGAGGAGAATGTTTCCTCCACTCGTTACCGTAATGACTGGAACCCTTGATTCTGCAGGATCACCTGAAAGGTTTATAGGACTGCCCCAGCCTCCACTGAATCTACGGTAAAATATTTCGAAATCTCCTGTCCTGTAATCCTCCCATACAACATGTACATCATTATTCCATACTGCAACGGATGGGTATGCGGATATGCCATATATTCCCCCTGGACTTCCCGTTGATATCCGTTCACTGGTAGTCCATACCCCATTTAGTTTTGCTTTTAGAAAGACTTCATAGTATTCCTCTGTCCAGACCGCATAGATATTGTTGCCGTTTGCAGCAATTCCACGAGCTCCATTATAACCAGTTCTGCATCTTCTGTTATTGTCATTTATTATCGTGTCAGGAAGCCACTCTGAATGTAAGATGCTACAGAAGAGAATTATAAGTAAAACTAATACAGGGAAAAATCGCTTCATTGCATTATCTCAAAATAATTATGTTTCTTACTAAAGACTCATTTTTTGTCTTCAATCTAACAAAATATATTCCTGCTGGGAGTTTTCTTTTATTGAGCATCCCGTCCCATGTTATTGTATGATAACCTGGACTTTTTCTTCCTTTTAATAAGTTTAAAATCTTTCTTCCCGTAACATCAAAGATATCAATGAAAATTTTTCCATTTTCAGGAGTTCCATAAATAATATTAAACTTGTTTCCCGGGTTAGGATAGATTGACTTCAAGACGGTTTTTTCTGGGATTATTCTGATTAAGGAAGAAGTACCTTTTCCTTCTTTTTTACAGTCATTAAATATAAATCTGTATGAGTATGTTATCTCTTTTGGGAGTGAAGCTGGAATTATTAAAATTTCATTATTCTTCATTTCTACATTCATAATCCCGAAACTGATGAGAAGTTTACTGTCCAGAACCTTCGTGAGAAGAACATCATTATTTGATAATCCAGCTCCTCTTTTTACTGTAACTGAATCATAATAGCCGTTGAGAAGGATCTCACCACTGATAAGACCTTCTGTTCTGCATGTTTTTATGATGAGGTTATCGTTATAGAAGGCAAGTTGAAGAAGCGAATCAGTGTCGCTTCCGCAGATCTCGGAAATTCCTTTATTGTCAAGTGACCAGTTCCACATCATAACGAAGATGGAGAAATCCTCGAAGTCTATTGCGCTATCCGGTGTTAGCATATAGTAGGGAATATGACCTGTGCATGGACCTATCTCTTTTGTGATGTCCTGTGAATAGTAGGCATCTCTAAATTGTGCAAAGTCCTCTGAATTAATTGTATCATTTCCTGTATAGTCTCCAATGAGACTGGTATAGAAATACCAGGTGTAGTCGTCGGTTGAGTCGGGAATTCCGTTTCCATTACCATCGAAAGGATTTCCAACACTGTCAATAATTGTTCCACTGAGTCGCACAGTTACCGTGTCGAGGGATGAAAACGCTGGTGGAATTAAGATATATCTATTATTATTTTCTCTTTCTATCCTGAAGGTATAATTCTGTCTTCCAATTATTTCCACGCCTGATTGCAGTGTTAAAATCTGAACCGGTGCAGTAAAGGAAACTTCCACAGAGTCGAGCCAGGTTGCGACTCCGCTTTGAACAGGTTCAGGTGGATAGGTTTCCGATACTCTTGTTAATTTAGGTGTCAAACAGTTTGTGTGTGCAGCTGGCGAAACGTTCTGTGTTTTATCAACTGAAAAACCACTAAAATAGTATCGTACGCCGGGCTTAAAGTAATTATTTGCCCAAACCTTCTCAAGTGTGTCTGCGGGATTTGCTATTAGGTTATAGAGAAGTCTTCCGGAATCGGGAGAAGGGGGATAGAGAGGATAGTAATCGGTACTGTACCGTATCTTTACCATGCAAAGATCGGTCGATTCTGGATTTACCCAGGAAAGTTTAATGCTGTCAGTAGTATCAGAATAAGTCTGTACAGCGAAAAATTCTGTAATTGTATCCGGAGGTGTAATGTCCTCATCGGTTCGGCAGGAGACCATTTCTCCTTCACTGTAATTGAAAGCAGTATCCCTGGCAAAAAACGTGAAATAGTAAGTTGTATCGAGTATTACACCGCCAAGTGTCTTTGAAATTTGAGAGTTTGATGGTAAGGAATCATCAAAAAAGAGTGTACCTTCGTAGGGATTTTGAGGGAAATTAGTTAAATCATACATTGCTCTTACCCCTACAAAGTCAGGGTCACCAGGTGTTGTAAAGTGCACCTCTATTGAATCACTCCAGAAAATAAATGTGTCAATAGACACCTCCCCAGGGGGGAGGGTGTCGGGATAGATACGAAATGAATCAGATAACCCGGTAGAAAAATTGGGTATAAAATCTTTTGTGAAAAATGTAAAATAATATGTTTTATCTATTGTGACACCGCAAAGTTTTTTTGAAACATACGAGTTTTGGGTAAGGGAAGTGTCAAAAAACACTTCACCATCATGAATGTGTTGAGGAATATGTGTTGTATCGTACAGGGCTCTAACCCCTTCAAAGTCAGGTTCATTTGGTGTCATGAAAGTGACCTGTATCGTATCTGCCCAGGATGTAAACGTATCGATTGAAACCTCAGGAGGGGGAATAGTGTCAGTTGCTGATATACCTGAGATAAGAGCGGGTAGTGAGAAATTTTCTAAGAAATCGTATGTAAAAACAGCATAGAAGTAATATGTGGAATCTCCTGGAAGGCCTGTATGATAGAGAGAGTCAGGAGAATGTGGCTCCATCTCGTGGTCAAGAAGAATTGTGCCATCGTTCGGGTGTTCTGGGAATGTATCATTCCTGAAGAGTAGCCGTGTACCCTTGTAATCAGAATCGTGTGAATTTATCCATTTTAATATGATAAGTGAATCTTGTGATTCAATAGTGAGATTAGAGACAGGTGAAGGAGGAATAGTATCCGTGTAGGGAAATGTATCAAGACTGAAACTGAAGAAATCT
>JAGMEZ010000584.1 GCA_023127905.1 Caldifarciminota bacterium | reverse complement strand
AACCGAAATGGTCTGTTATTGATGTTACAAACAAACCAATTGAAGAAATAGCTTTTGAAATTGTAAATATTATTAGGAAATGACAAAAAAGAAGAAAGCTCGCAATGACACCTTAAAAGGTCCGGCTACAGGACGTCTCCGAGTTTATCCTTCTCTCTGTATTTTGTAAAGTAGCGTTCCCTAACACATTTATTTTCCAACTGAAGTAACTGTGGGTCGTTATCAATAACCTCAAAAGCCTTCGTGCGAGCCTTTTGTAAAATAATCCCATCTGAAACAAGGTCTGAAAATCTCAAATCAGGTAGACCATGTTGTTTTGTTCCAAAAAACTCTCCCGGTCCCCTTAATTGAAGGTCCTTTTCTGCGATCTTAAATCCATCGTTTGTGGACTCGATTGTTTTCAATCTTTCTCTTGCTTCATCCGAGATACGTCCAGGTGAAAGGAGTATACAGTAGGATTTTTTATCACCCCTTCCTACCCTTCCTCTCATTTGATGAAGTTGGGATAGGCCAAATCTTTCGGGATGTTCAATTACCATGATTGTTGCCTCTGGTATATCTATCCCTACTTCAATGACTGTTGTTGCAACAAGGACCATTATTTCTTTATTTCTGAAAGCTCTCATAACCTTTTCCTTCTCTTCTGTCTTCATCCTTCCATGGAGAAGTCCAACACCTTCTGTCTTAAATACATTGTCTTTGAGTAAATTGTACATTTCGGTTGCTGCTTTTAAATCCATCTTTTCAGATTCTTCAACAAGTGGATAGACAATGTAACACTGTTCACCTTCGTTTATTTTCTCTTTTATAAAGTTGTAGAGTTTACTCCTATTCTTTTCACCTGTCCACTTGGTTATGATTTCTTTTCTTCCAGGAGGCATTTCGGTGATAACAGAAATATCTAAATCACCGTAAAGAGTCATTGAAAGCGTTCTGGGTATGGGTGTTGCTGTCATTACGAGGAAATGAGGTGTATCACCCTTTTCTATAAGTTTTGCCCTCTGAAGTACTCCAAATCTGTGCTGTTCATCCACAGTTACAAATCCAAGATTCTTAAATTTAACAACGTCTTCTATTAAGGCATGTGTTCCAAAGACAAGATCAATCTTTCCATTCTCAAGTGATGTATAGATTTCCTTCTTTTCACTTGTTTTTACACTTCCTATTAGTAAAGCGTTTCTCACTCCTATCGAGGTTAATAATTTCCCCAAACCAAAGAAATGCTGTTCTGCGAGTATTTCTGTAGGTGCCATTATTGCAACCTGATAGCCACTCTCGATCATCATAAGAGATGCAATTATAGCAACAACTGTTTTCCCTGAACCGACATCGCCCTGAAGCATTCTATACATTGGTTTTTCTGAGAGGAAATCGTTACGAATTTCCTTTAGAACCTTTTTTTGGTCTTTAGTCAATTCAAAGGAGAGAAGTTTCATAAAATCACGTACCATTGTTCCTTTTTCTTTAATTTTTACATTTGTTTTTCTCATTTTGAGTCGTTTTTTTCTAAGAACCAGTAGTAATTCGAGATAGAAAAGCTCCTCGAAA
>JAGMEZ010000583.1 GCA_023127905.1 Caldifarciminota bacterium | reverse complement strand
TTTGTCATTTTCTGTTTCACTCCCGTGGGAGACATTTGAAGGTATGATACCTACCCAGGCATTGGATGCATAAGTAGAAAGAGCGGTATACTCAACTTTAATCTGTTCTCCAGCAGAATACGTCTTCTTTGTCAACTCCAGGGTTGCTCCTCCTGATGGTGCTGGCTTCGACATCTCACCGCAACCTGCAAGAACAAAACAAAGAATAACTGTGATGATTAAAATGTTACGCATGAAAACCTCCTTTGGTTTAGTTGTATAACCCTCACAATATTCGTGTAAAATCATTATCGAAGTTGAGGATTTTTTTCCTTATATCAGATAATAATTGAAAAGTCAAGAATTATTCGTTTCATCCTGTCTCTTCACCTCATCATCAAAATTTTACCTCGAATAGATTCACTTCCATTCTTAAATACAACAAGGTATATCCCCACTGGGAGCTTCTTTCCTAAATCATCAGTACCATCCCAGTAAAAATTAGTAGGAAGTATGGAGTATGCAGTAGGCAGATTGAAATTCCTCACTACCCGCCCACTTACATCATATATCTTCAGTTCTATGCCCGCTGCTCTATGTTCTATGCATGATATTTGAACAGAAGTGGAAGTACTGAATGGATTCGGATAAACTTCGAGTTTCAAGTTCTCTAATTTTGGAGTTGCTATTTTAGTTTCTTCTATACCCGCAGTGTTACTGAATAGATAGTTACCGTTTAATTCGTCCCAGTTTGTAACGCCAAGATCTGGGTATTGGCTGTAAGTATACTTAATCTCAATATTATTACTTCCTGTTGGTGGCGCATTTTTAAGTGATATCCACCCGGTCAAAGGATCATAGGTAAAATCTGATAAAGGTACAGGTGATCCATTTACCCTTACTTCCTCAAAACAATGAATGGGATGATGATTAAAGTAAAACAGTTTTTTTACACCATCACCACTCTTATAATCACTAATAGTTATCAGGGCATTATTTCGAACATCTCCCCAAAAAACTGCTTCACAAACTAAACCATATCCACCACTCCATGACCAAGCTGGCGTGGTATCAATAATTCCACTGCTATTTTCAAAAACAACTACTGGCTCCCACCAACCACCAGCAGCAAGATCAAGCCAACCATCATTGTTTACATCTCCCCATTCAACACAGGAACAGTAGGTTGAGTAAGTCATCATTGTATATGCTGGTGGTGTTTGGAGAGTACCTCCATCGTTTCTATATACTCCAATCCTACTCTCATCACCACCTAATTGACCATTACAGGCTACTGCGATATCTTTATATCCATCGTTATTATAATCACCAACTGCTATTCTCAATATCCATCCCGGCTCAACCGTTGACCATGAAGCATTCTGTTCTAAAGTTCCATTTATATTGTTGAAAACTGAAAGCTTATGCCGGTAGCCAACGACCAGATCAAGGTAACCATCATCATCTAAATCTACCCATCGACAGGCATCACCAGGTGTTGAATCTGTTGATGTCCAGTAAGGAGTTGTTTCAATAACACCGCTATTATTTCTATAAACCCTTGTCGGAGATTTAAGTCCAGAATAGGCATCGCCAGCAACAATTGCAAGATCAAGGTCTCCATCCAGATCAACGTCTCCAAAAGCACAGTCAAAGGAATTATATTCATCAGATGAAGTCCACCAGGCAGTCGAGCCAAGACCTGTTCCAAGATTTCCGTATATTCTCATAGGACCCTGATTTGAATTGCCAAACCCAAGATACGATACTGCCATATCAGGATAACCATCATTATTAACATCTCCAATGTAGATATGTGAGAAATAACCGGATTCGTTTGAATGCCAAGATGCTGTTGTCTCAAGTATTCCATTCTGGTTAACATATAACGCATTGGTATTGGATGCCATATCATTTCCATTACCAGTACAGAAATCAATCCAACCATCCATAGTAATATCGTACAGCGCTCCACCGGTCGAGAAATCATTGTCGCTTGAAGTCCAGGACGGAACACTGGGAAGCGGAATACCAGCAAAAGAAAAACTAATAACAGATAAAAAAACAAAAACTAATAATGTTATCTTCAATATCCCTCCTTTTGTATTTATCTGCAAGGAACTAATTCGAGTGTAAAAACCTACTTATAACCCCATCCTAAATCCACATTTTTCTAATCAATCTCCCTCCCCGTCCAACAATAAGTACATAAACTTTCTTCCGGTAATCCAGTTGAAGAGATCATATCCTCCAGTCTCTGATAACGCAATGTATTAACATTTAAATCTTTTTCCATGAGTTTCAACATTCTCTTGTATGGTCTTGAGTCAGGGTCAAGATATGGTTCTATCTTTTTTATATGTTTACCATGCATTCTTTTAATAATTCTTCTTGCAAATAATTCATCCAAATGTCTTGTGGAATATAGAAACTTGCATGGATACATAAGCGCAGGACATGCAGGTCTCACGTGAATCTCCTTTGCTCCTGCATCCCACAATTTAACAAGTAAATAATTTTTTAATTGAGTCCCTCTCACGATCGAATCCTCTGTTATTACCATTTTTTGTCCTTTTATCAAGGAATCTGCTGTTATCTGTTTCATTAATGCTACCAAATCTCTCACCTCTTGTGATGGAGGTACATAGCTTCTTGCCCATCCCGGCGTATATTTAAGGAGAGGTATTTTTACGGGTATTCCAGATTCGTATGAATAACCGTGAGCGTATGCAGTTCCGGAATCAGCAACTCCTGCTACAAAATCAACCATAACATTATCTCTTTTAGCAATTGCTCTCCCGGAGGACTCTCTGAATTCCTCCACATTTTTTTCCTCATACTCCGAAGCAGGAAAACCTGCATAAACATACAGAAACGTGCACAACTGAAGGATATCACCTGGCTTTTTAATTTGTTTTACTCTATTTTGATTTATTAGAATTATTTCACCAGGTCCTAAAAACTTTTCTGTTTTAAAACCAAGATTTTTATAGGAACATGTTTCAGATGCAACTATTCTATCTCCCTTTCTTTCACTTAAAACCAAAGGGCTTCTTCCATACCGATCTCTTGCTGCATAAATCCCTTCCCTACCAAGAAGCAACAATGACAATGAACCATCAATTTGATCATGCATGTATTCAATTCCATCTTCTAATGTTTCTCCCCTATTTATTAACTTAGCTGCTAATTCTATTTGATTCACTTTGCCATTTGGCATCTCAGAAAAGACCACCCCCTCATCAATTAATTTCTGGGCGAGTTTCTCCTGATTGTTAATATAACCTGCACCACATATAGCATATTCTCCAAATTTTAACCTCATTATCAACGGTTGGCTATCTCTATCACTAATTACGCCGATACCAGAGTTTCCGTGCATATTTATGTAATCTAAATCTTCAATAAATCTTGACTTAAATTGCACCTTCGATATCATATGCATCTTTTTCTGTATTTTCTTGCCATCAGAGATCGCCATCCCTCCATAAGATGTTCCAAGATGAGAATGATAATCCGTAGCATAAAATAAATCTCTTTTACAATCATCTTTTGATACAATTGCGACAATACCACTCATACTATACCATCCTTTCTAATCTTGATATTATATCTACTCCCATCAACTACATCCTCACCATGAAAACCCCTATAATCGGTTCATGGGCATTTGATGACACAACTTATTAATGTTTTGATCCTTATGGGTAATTTATTAGTTCCCTTTTTGCCAGGTAACTAATCTTTTTGCTAATCTATCCAATGACCTTGCCACTCCTTTAATAGTCCAATTCCCTTCCGAATGGAGGCGTACTCGGCGTTCTGTACCATTTTCCTGTCGAAATCGGATAATAATATCAACTCCTCCCCCATAAGCAACTATACTCCCTGGATCAACAGCACGCTTAATACTTAATAATTGATTTCTATCAAACTCAAAACTATCAGAATCTCCTTTATAAATTACTTTATCAGATTCGATCCAGAGCATACCAACATCGTCTTCAACCATCGTAAACTTCTTAAAACTACTTTTTATCGGATCAGAAATGCCCACAAATATTCCTCTGTTTATATCTTCCTCTGAAACACCACACGCTAACAACCTTTTTGTTATTGTTGACTTATCAAGCGGTGTCCAAATTAATATCACGAATGAAAATATTAGATTTAGCATTATTAGCCAACCTAACATAGGAATATAAAACGAAACAATCCAGGGAACACCAAACATGGTAAGTAAGGGTGTAATCACTATAGAAGAAGCAAATCCAAGACCTATTACCCAGCAAAATAACACAATAATATTTGATATATAGAGTTTTACTTTAAAAGCTTTCCAAAATGGCATATTAAAGTTAAATGTAAAACAGTGCGTAGAAAGAACAATTATATAAAAAATTATTCCAATTACAAAACTAATAATTCCAATCATAAAATATATAACAGACATAAAAAACATATTAGAATTAGTGGTAGGCATAGGACTACCATTTGACAAGGGAAAGGTAATATATTGGGAAAATATCCAGAAGAGAGAGAAAGTAACAACTGGAATAAGTCCAATTAGTGAAATGCCGACTATTCTTTTAAATAATGACAATTTTTTATCTTTTTCTTTTATCATAGTTACTTCCCAGGAGTTTAGAATAACAACTTTAATTTAAAATTTATATCAAAAAATTATGAGGAAGTCAATTACTATTTCACCGAAGCGTCTGTTTTCCCTTCTTCCATTTTAAGACTTCTTTTATTGAATCTTAATTACCTCTAATGCTTTTTCAAGAAATTCATCTCTTCCCTCAATGACAGCCTGAATTGTTCTCTCAACTGGCACAGTTGGTTTAATCCCGATTAAATGGTAATTTGAACCATCGGGTTTTACTACCTTAGCTCCTGTAAATCTAATTTTAATGTCGCCTGGTATATCAAAGGAAACAACACTTCCATTTGTTCCTGCACTCGCTTGCCCTACAATCGTTGCTAATTTATAATGTTCGATATAACTCATAATAGTCTCTGCAGCACTGATGGTCCCTCCATACATTAAGAATACAATCTTTCCTTTTATCTGTGGTTGCTTTGGTCTCCATCCTTTGCTATACCCTTCAAAATTTACATTCTCATAGTCGGGGTAAATGATTCTTGGAGCCTTAAACCATGCTCTCACAGTATCTGGTTCCTTTAATAAATGATAAATGACGTCATAACTGTAAACAGGATAACCTCGCATGTCAAAAATGACACCTTTAGCACTCGCAAGTTCATCAAGCCTTTCCCTTATTTCATACATCCTTGCCTTATCCATATTGACATAAAAAATACCATCCTCTAATTCTTCTATATTCTGCTTTCTATGTTCTGTAATTTCATCCTTGTAATTTCTTTCCACTTCGACTGCAAATGTTTCATCATCCCTTTTAATTACCAATTCAGCCAGAGTACCTTCATCACCATATCCAAATCGAGTCAGGGATTTATATCTTTTCCATTGAGGCGAACCTGAAAAATATTCCTCTTCATTCAATACTGCCTGTTTCGCTTCTATCCCATCAATGGATACAATGATATCTCCTCGTTTAAATTTCGTTGTATCTTCCGAAGCAACAATAATTACTTGATTTTCTATCCAATCAACAAGAAACGGAAATCCAGCCTGTTTATCGATAATTTTATGGAAAACACGCCCGTGTCCATCCTGAAGTCTGGCAACAAGTTTTCTGATTGTGTATAAGAAATCCCTTTCGGTTTCATCTGTCATTGCTCTTTTAAGAAAATTTGTCAACTCTTTATCCCAATCTACACGCACAACATCAAAATATGGATAAAAATGTTGAAATACATTCCAGGCAATAACCACATCACCAAGCCGTAAATATTCATCATCAGCAGTAAGTTTATCAATAGATAAGCTGTCTAACTTTGAAGAGAAATTATCGAAAGAATCTAGTTTATCCTTCCCTACTGTACCATTCTCGTCGCTGTACAACGCAAGTGGAATCTGGCAACATAGACCTGAATCCAATAGCTTATCTACTACTTCACCAACTTTAGGATATTCCTCAAATAGCTTACCTTCATATTCAATTTTCAAACACCTATTGCCATCGTATGGATTTTCTGTTGTAATCTTGCCAGTATATCCAACACCACCACCACTAACCCAAAATAATGGCTTTTTGTTTTCATCCTCTTCCTCAAACCCTTGATTTTCAATCTCAATTGGAACCCATTCACTGTTTTCATTCTTAATTGATAGTTGGATTTTATCCACCCAAACCTGCCCCACACCTGAGAGAAAACACCCTAACAATATACTTTCAGCATCATCATCAACTTTCCCTACAATTTCATAAGCCTGCCATTTTTTCGACGTGATTGGACGATCTTTCATGTCATCACTGAAACCAATTTCACCGTTTTCTAAAATAACACATAACTCGAGCTGACCCTGATTACCTGCACCAGTCACATTTGCCCTTACAAATGCTTCTAATTTAATCTCTTTCGCCCGATACTCTACTGCCTCAATAATTTTTCTAACTAACCAATATCTCATTTGGTTTTCCCTTGTTCTGTTTAGCCGCATACTTTTATAAAGGGATCTATTGCCTAATCCAAATCCCAGGTGCTGCCAGGCAACTACCTTAAGCCCGTTTGTATCCTTTTGTAGCATCTCTTTAAAATTCCGTGGTCTTTCATCAACAGAATAAATTTGAATTGTTGGTCCAACCGGTAGAAATAGTTCTTCAAGAATTACCTTTAACTCCTCACGATCTTTCGCATTTTTTACCTTCTTTACCCCATAAATGGCAAATTTGTCCCAATCAATCGCACTTGCTTCATCACTTGGATGAAAGTACTTCACATACCCATACAATTTAGCAAATGCTCTCAAATTCTGAATCTCTTGAGTTTCTCCAGACGATATCTGTACAGTTTTACATGAACTCAAAAACGTAAAGATACACGCTACACAAAGAATAAAGTAAATTTTTATACGTGCCATTTTCTTCTCCTTTTATTTATCTTAACTTTAAACCCTCTTGTTGCGGTGTTATACCAGCGATACTATCCACCGAAGCTATACCCACCGAAGTTTTAACGTAGGTGGGTTTAAGCGCAGGAGGAATGGCACAGGTGTGGCTTGTCTTCCGAAGCTCCTGCGTAGGAGAGACCTGACCCCCCTTTTTCTATATCGCCCACTTCTTGTTTTCTTCCTCCAATAATAAGCCTGACATAATCTGTCTAACAATTAATTGATTATGGAATAATTCTAAGGTATTGTCAAGATTTTTACTTTTTCAACCAATGAAAC
>JAGMEZ010000582.1 GCA_023127905.1 Caldifarciminota bacterium | reverse complement strand
CTCAAGTCTTTCTATTCTTGATTCAATTGAATCCTTTTTCATACTTAAACTCTCCTATTCAATCACCCATAAAAACCGGGCAGTATACCCTTATTATTTACATGTTTTTCATTTCCATATGGTACACCTGGGAAGCATCTGTTTCTATATATTTTATGATTTCATTGAGTCAAATCCTTTGGGGTAATACAATATCACGCGCAGCATACTGTAGAGAAAAATTACCACGAATAAGTTGCTTTGTCAAACAAAAATAATAAGCTTTCTTAATAATCACTTAGAAAATTCAAAACCTTACCTCTATATTTTCTTAATCCATCCTTTTGCTCCAAGCTTTTTAAATATCTTTATTGCCTTTTTTTGATATTTCTCTGCATTAGTCTCTTCACCCTTATTTTTATACATTAAACCCAAATAATAATAAACCTTCGCAAGTTCGAACTTGTTTTGCATTTCTTTAAAGATTGATTTTGATTCCTTAAAAGAGGCATCTGCCTTATCCCATTTCCCTTCTTTTGTATAATGCCGACCAAAAAGACATAGAGCTTTAGCCTTAATCTCCTTAGACCGGAGCTCGTTAGCAAAGGATAAAATCTTGTTTAATTCTCTTTTTGTCTCTTTAAGTTTATTCCTTTCTAAATTTAGTGAGACAATATCAAGAGAAACATCGACAAGAAGTGGTTTCGATTTAATTTCTTTCGCGATCGAACAAGCCTTGTTGCAATACTTCTCAGCATTCGAAAAATTTCTTGACTCTATAAATATTTCGCCAATACTTATAAGGCTTTCTACCTCACCTTTATGGTCACCAATTTCTTTTCTTATCTTTAATGAATCCTTGTAAAACTTCAATGCCTTAGAATATTCACCAATATTACTATGAACCATCCCAATGTTGTTGAGACTTTGTGCCTTGCCTTTACGGTCACTGATATCTTCTTGTATTTTTAATGCATTCCTGTAATACTCCAATGAATTAGAATATTTACCAAGATTCTTATTGATAACACCAATGTTGCTCAGGATTGCTGCCTCATCTCTGCGGTTACCAATCTCTTTCTCTATTTTTAACGAACCCTGGAAAAATTCTAATGCGTTAGAATATTCGCCAAGGTACCAATGAGTGATGCCAATGTTGTTTAAGCTTCTCGCCTCAGATTTACGGTCACCAATCTCTTCTGTTATCTTTAATGAACCCTTGCAAAACTCCAATGCCTTAGAATATTCACCAAGGTTGTCATAAACAAGCCCAATATTGTTGAGGCTTGTCGCCTCATCTCTACGATTACCAATCTCTTTCACTATTTTTAATGAGCGATTGTAAAACCCCGATGCCTTGGAGTGTTCACCAAGTACATCATAAACCACACCAATGTTATTGAGGTTTTTCGACTCACATTCGAGGTCACCAATATCTTCTGTTATCTTTAATGAACTCTTGTAAAATTCCAGTGCCTTAGAATACTTGCCAAGATTCCAGTGAATATTACCGATGGTTTTAAGGGTTATTGCCTCACCTTTAGGATTATTCACCTTTTTGTAGACATCCAGTGCCAAATCAGCCTTTACCAAAGCATCTTTATACTGCCCAGAATCACCATAAACCTTACAAAGTTCCACAAGACAGTCCGCTTTTCCTTTTTTGTTCCCTATCCCTTTCACTTTGTTAATTGCATCCTCTAAATCCCTTTTTGCCTTTTCATTCTCTCCAATTAAATTCAACACTCCAGCCCTATTCTTCAAACATTCAATCTCTTTTAATTCTCTACCCCTTATTGCTCTACCTTTCAAACACTCAATTGCCCAGGTATAAAATCTTATAGCATCTCGGTTTGCATAAGCATCTTTTGCTCTGTCTGCAGATATCATACTGTACTCTATGGTTTTCTCTTTGTCCCCACTTAAATAAAAATGATTTGATAATTCTTCAACTATCTCTTCGGTACGACCTTCATAAAAACTCAATAACATCTCACCAACCGCACGATGATAACGCCTCAATTTAACCTTATTTATCTGACCATAAATTATTCCCCTTATTACATCTTCAGAAAAACAATACCGCTCTCCACCACTTTCCCTTAATAACCTCATCCCCAATATCTCATCCATTAAATCAAAAAGATGACCCTCGTTCATTTTGGTTATATCCCGCAGAAAAGTAAAATCAAACTCCCTGCCAATCACTGCCGCATACTCTAATAGACTGTGTGCATCGATATCAATCATACCCAACTTTCTCTCAACTACTCCCTCAACCGAATAAGGAATAACAATCTTCTTACTTCTATCAAATACCCACTTACCTTTATCCCAGATGAATGCGCCATTCACTTCTAAGGATTTCATTAATTCCTCAATGAAAAAGGGATTACCACCAGTCTCCTTGAATATATACTCGGTAAGTTCAGAAGATGGAATAGCATCTATCATCAATGAAAGCATTCGGGAAACATCAGCAGTCTCTAAAGGTTCAAGACATATCTCCTCGTATAGCCCCTCACGCCCCATCAAATGCAATACATCCTGAAATGAACTATCCTTTATCTCCTCAACACGATAAATCAAAAAGAAAAAAATTGGACACCCCTTTAATACCCTTATGAGATAGTGAAGAAGCTCCAGAGAATTGTCGTCTGCCCAATGAATATTATCCAAACATACAAATAAAGGCGCCTTCCTACACTGCAAGGATAAGAATCTCCTTACTCCCTCAAAAAGCCTGAACTTATCTACCATAAAAATATGCTCATCTGTCCCCTTTGATTTATCTAATAACTCAGGTATTATCTTGATGAGTTCAATTTGATAGGCTCGTGGTATCTGACCTATGCTTTCTCTGCCTTCTTTATATATAATAGTCCGAAGGACATCCCTGAAAGGATAAAAGGGAATTGGCTTCGTCGTTGCTGACAGATTACTACCCGCAAATTGAATATCCTCAAAATCAAAATCCCTTACAACCTCCTGCACTAATCTCGTCTTACCAACACCAACCTCCCCGCTGATACATATTGTCCCACTACTTTCATTAAATATCGGTTCAATAAATCTTTTGGCCTTAACTATCTCTTCATCACGACCAACAATCTCCCCGGTTGGGATGATTAATCCCTTTCTCTCTTTCTCAAAGACACCAATCTGATCCCTACCATGCCTCTTTGCACTGTATAGATTCCTGTCTGCAATCTCAAAAAGCTCTTTCCAGTCCCGAGCATTCTCTGGACATGAAGATATCCCAATACTTAAGGTTAATCTGTTCTGTGCAAACTCTTTAATTCGACATTTCTCTATAAAACGTTGGGAAATCATCACTGCCTGCTCGTAATTGGCATTAGGTAGTATACAGATAAACTCATCACCACCATAACGAAATACTGTATCATCTTGTCTCAATAATGCCTTAAGAAACATACCAAACTCTCTAAGCACTACATCACCACGCCTATGACCATAAGTATCGTTTACATCCTTGAAATGGTCCAAATCGATTAAAACTATTGATAAAGGTATACCAACGCGTTGACCCTCCTCAAGTTTCTTTGAAATCACTGTCAAAAGATAACGCCGATTATAGAGACCTGTTAAATCATC
>JAGMEZ010000581.1 GCA_023127905.1 Caldifarciminota bacterium | reverse complement strand
ATCTTACCATCTTTGAGAATTCCATATTAACTTTCCTTTTTTAGTTTCTCTTTCAAATATTTGTTTACCACTCGTGGGACAAAATGAGAAATGTCTCCACCAACTGAAATTATCTCCTTTATAAGGCTGGAGCTCAGGTATGTAAAGGATTCATCGGGAACGAGGAAAACAGTTTCCACATCAGGCGAAATTTTTCTATTCATCAATGCCATCTGGAATTCGTACTCGAAATCTGATATTGCCCTTAAGCCTCTGATAACAACGCGGATATTATTTTTCTTTGCATAGTCAACGAGTAATCCATCGTATGAGTCGACGTTAACATTTTTCATTCTTTTAACAGAATCTGCAAGCATTTTCTTTCTTTCTACAACGGTGAATAGAGGGTTTTTTTCATTATGATGAGCAACAAGAATCGTTATCTTTGAGAAAAGCTTTCGAGCGCGATTTATTACATCTAAATGCCCTTTTGTTAATGGGTCGAATGTTCCAGGATAGACTGCTTTAATCATCTATTAATTTTATCGTAAAATGAGAGAACGGTATCACCAATTCTTATTGTCCTTCTTGCCCTGAACTTTGGGGTTTCCCTTATAGAGTGCTGGACAACAAAGAATCCATCCTTTGCAACTATGTTAAAGTCGATACACCTAAATAAATCTTTTATGATACCTTCCTCATATGGTGGGTCAGCGAATACAACATCAAAAATCAAACATTTATTCAAGAATGTATTAAAAAGGTTTTTTGTAACCTTCCTTTTTAACACCCTTCCGTTTTGTCTAAAACCTGTAATCTGTAAATTTTCCTTTATAATTTTACAGAGATCAAATGAATTTTCAACAAAGAAAGTGTGTGAAGCACCTCTTGAAAGAGCCTCAATACCAATGTTTCCCGTACCTGCATAAAGGTCAAGAAAATATGCCTCTTTGATATCTCCTAAAATATTGAATAATGTTTCCTTGATTCTATCACTTGTAGGTCTTACAATATCACTTCTTGATAAAAGTTTTCTTTTTTTTGCAGTTCCTCCAATAATTCTCATAATAGTCCTTTGTTTTAATCTACATGCTCCATCAGATAATGTTTCTATCTAATGTAGGAATAATATAAATAACTTTACTTTATTAAATTAACATAATCCCTTTTAAATGTCAAGCAAATTTGCAGGGTGTAGGTTATCACTATGTAATTCCATTATGTGCAAAATATTTTCCTATTACACGGGTTAAAGCCAACGTGGATGTGGGATGTACGATGTATGATGTATGATCGAGGATGAAAATGTCTTACCGGAGGATCGCCATTTTATAAGTTTTAACCTTTTCTTCACCTCTTCTTCGTGCAATGAAACGATAGAAATATACGCCGTTAGCAACTGGGATTCTCTTTTTATCCTTTAATTTCCAGGTAATCTCATGATACCCTTCACTTACATTGTTGTTCACAAACTCTTTAATTAACCTTCCTCCGGATGAGAAGATTTTTAAGACGACCTCGTCTGAATTTCTTGTGAGACGGTATGTAAATATAGTTGAATCCAGATAGACAGGATTAGGATAATTTCCTATACCATTTATATCAAATGGAATTGAGATGTTGAACGAGAGTGTATCAAAACCCTGATTTCCGTTCACATCGTAAGCAGAGATAATAAGGTTATACTGTCCATCTTCTAATTCTTGTGAATATTTTAGGGGAAGAGCCCTTGTATCTGATGGATTCTTTGAGTATGTGTAGTTTGAGGATTCAACTGAATCGCCGTTTAATACAAGGTTTACATTTCTTGTAACAACGTCTATTCCATTATTGTCCGTCATTACTGCGGAAATTCGTACGTTTTTTTCATAAACAGTTCCATTCTTGTAATCAAGGTTTTCAATTCTTGATGTAATGTTTGGTGGAATGGAGTCGTTGTTAAAAAATAGTGAAAGAAGACCATAGTTTTTCGACCATATTTCATAGAAGATAGAATCATTGATTAATTTCCCAATGGTTGTCCATTTACGGTAGTCGTCAAGCCACAGGTATACCCAGGGAGTAGATGTAATTGAATCTTTTAAAGTAAAGCTGAGTAGGAAGGAGTCTTTTAGAACAGCTTTAGATAATATTATGCTGTATGCGGTTGAAGTATCACCATTTATGGGGACGGGCGATATATCCGGTTCAAGTATAGGTTTTTTTGAACTGTCAGGTTTAAGTATAAGTACCGTTTTTGAAGAGACAACATTTGGTGGGAAGGTGCAATACAGGATAGAGTCACAACTTTGAACTGAACCGCCCGTTCCGCTATCAGGGGTAATGGCGAAATGGTCAACCCAGATTGAGGTTGTGCTATCAATACTTGAGTTGTTGCTTTCGTCTTCTTCCTCAATCCAATTGTCAGGGTCGATAACTGCATAACAATCATATCGATCGAATGGAAGGTTAAAACTGGCAATTGCTGTTTTTATGCTGTCTACTCCGAGAAATAGTGTT
>JAGMEZ010000580.1 GCA_023127905.1 Caldifarciminota bacterium | reverse complement strand
CCGTTCTACGGGGTCAAGTCGAAGATACTGAGTGAAATCGAAGTGTCAACGATACCGAGCGAAGTCGAGGTGTCGAAGATACCGAGTGAAATCGAGGTGCCGTAGGTCCCGAATATTTATATTGAGGGACACCGTCCCCGCTTTCCACTTTCGCACATTCTTATCCAATTCCATATTTTTTCATTTTTCTCCATAAAGTGGTACGGGAAATTTGGAGTAGATGAGCAGTTTTTTCTCTATCATTATTATTATTCTTCAATGCCCTTTCTATGACATGTTTTTCGATTTCTTCAAGGGGGCTCTCTGTATCGAGGATTTCTTCGCTTTCCTTTTTAATTCTAATATCTTCTGGTAAATGCTGGATTTGGATTGTTCTGCCATCACAGTGTATAAATGCGTACTCAATAGTGTTTTCAAGTTGTCTTACATTTCCAACCCACGAATTATCAAGCAGTAATTCCATTGCTTTCCGTGATACAGAAAGAATATTTCTACCTGTCTCTTTGTTGAATTTTTTAATAAAATGCTTAACGAGGAGCGGAATATCATCTTTTCTTTCCCATAGTGCGGGAAGAGAGACAGGAACTACATTCAATCGATAAAAGAGATCCTCTCTGAATTTTCCTGATTTCATTGCTTCTTTTAAGTCCCTGTTTGATGCAGCAATAATTCTTATATCAACTTTTATTGGTTTTGTTCCGCCGAGTGGCTCAAACTCCTGTTCCTCAAGAACCCTCAATAGTTTAACCTGAACTGTAACAGGAATTTCACCTACCTCATCGAGGAAGATTGTTCCGCCATCTGCGAGATTAAACCTTCCGGGTTTATCCCTTACTGCACCGGTAAATGCGCCTTTTTTATGACCAAAAAGTTCACTTTCCAGTAGTGACTCAGGTAATGCAGCACAGGATACCTTGATAAAGGGTTTGTTTTTTCTTGGTGAATTATAGTGAATTGCTCTGGCAACTAAATCCTTGCCTGTTCCTGTCTCTCCGAGAACAAGAACTGTTGAATTGGTATTGCTAACTGCTTCAATTAAATTGTAAATTTTCTGCATCTTTGGGTTTTTCCCTACTATGTTTCCGAAGCTATACCGTCCTTTTAGCTCATTTGTCAGTTGTTTCAACACGGTGAGGTCTCTGAGTGTTTCTACACCACCAATGATTTCTCCCTCTTCATCTATTAATAATGCAGTGCTGACACTCACTGGAACTTTTCTGCCTTGTTTATCGGTGATAAATGTCTCTACATTTGCTATTGTTTTTCCTGTCTCAATTGTTTTCTTAAGTGGGCAATCCTTGAAACAAATATTACTTTCAAGTACGACACTACAAGATTTACCGATAACCTCTTCCTTTTTATATCCTGTAATTTTTTCAGCAGATGGATTAAAACTCGTTACTTGCCATTTTGTATCAACGGTAAAAACTCCTTCTGCAATGGAGTCGAGAATTGATTGTAGCAATGTCGATTCTTTGAATAGTTCTGCAGTAAGGTGATAGATCTCAAGAACATTTCGAAAACTAAGAACAGCTCCAATGAGTTCCCTGTGGATATTGAGAAGTGGTGATACATTTACAGATATGGGAATGGTTTCATTCTTAGAGTTCTTGATATCATTATGAATGTTTGATACTGGTTGTCCTGTTTCTATAACATTTTTTACTGGGCACCCCTTATCACACATGTTTGATTTGAAGATTTCCTTACAGGTTTTGCCAGTAATCTCGGCAGCAGCATAGCCTGTTATTCTTTCCGCTCCCTTTGAAAAACTGATTATTCTCAGGTTTTTGTCTATTGCTACAACACCATCAGAGAATTTATCTAAGAAATCTTCATAGGCTTCCTGTGATATCATATCGTTATCCTTCTAATAAATCCCCCCTGTCCCCCTTTTTTGAGAATATCACTCTTATAAGTCCCCTTTGCTTTTAGTGTTTTAATTTCCAATTTCTATTTTCTTAATTTCGGGCTTTCCTTCTTTTTATGTCCCCCTTTTGTAAAGGGGATTTCTTTTTTCATAATATAACTGAAATACCTACTTTTGTCAATATTTATTTTTATATTTTTGTTTCATCTTGAAACATATTTCATAATTGAAACAAATTACATTTATTTTCTTTTTTGTGGAATAGATAAGTTTATAATTTCTGGTGTTTAGCAAAAATTAAATTCTGGCACGAAAATTGCACATTTCTATAGATGAATGGAAAATGAATGAAAGGAGGTGATTAGTATGCCAGGAGGAGATGGAACAGGACCAAGGGGTCTAGGACCTATGACAGGTAGGGCTGCTGGATACTGTGCAGGTTATCCTACGCCAGGATTTGCTAATTCATTACCCAGGATGGGTCTTGGATTAGGTCGATTGGGAGGTATTAGTCGGTACCCTCAAGAGAACATACAGTCAGGACAATATCCGTATGGTGGATACTCTCAAATGCCATATAACTATTCGAGTTCTATGCCGATGAGACCATATTATGGGATGGGATTCTTTGGAGGAAGAGGTGGTGGTAGAGGTGGCGGTAGGGGTAGGGGATTTCGCAATTGGTAAATGAATACAGAGGACAGAAGTCAGAGGACAGAGGACGGAGAACAGATAACAGATAACAGATAACAGCTAACAGATAACAGATAACAGATAACAGCTAACAGCCAACAGCTAACAGCCAACAGCTAACAGCCAACAGCTAACAGCCAACAGCTAACAGCCAACAGCTAACAGCCAACAGATAACAGCTAACAGATAACAGATAACAGCTAACAGATAACAGATAACAGAAGACAGAAGTCAGAAATCAGATAGTAGAATACAGATAAAGACAAGCGGAAGAATAAGGAGAGAACGATGTATGATTGAAGAAGGAAACGTGGGAAGTCTGGACGAAAAAAAACCTATGATTTATCCGTGTTAATCCGTGGCTGAAATTCTTAAAAGAAAAGGAGGAAAAATGGGAGGACATGGAAATAGAAATATGTATTACTTAACAGGATTGCCTGGGTGGATGAGGTTAGGTTATAGCCCGGGATGGGTTGGAAGAAGCCCGACAGGATTAGGACCCGCCGCTCAGTATCTATTACACGGTACCTGGCCAACCCCTCAGATGGATTATTATTGGAAGCAAGGGCAGATTCCACCAGGACCAGTTAAAGGTTTCCCTATGGGTGGTTTTCCAACACCATATGACCCTTGGGGGATGGCTACTTTAACGCCTGAGAAGGAACTGGAAATGTTGAAAGGTCAGACAGAAGTATTAGAAGACGAACTTGATGGAATAAAAATGAGGATTAAAGAATTGGAGAAGGAGAAGCAGAAATGAAGATCGCAATAACTTCGACAGGAACAGATTTAACTTCACAGATAGATCCTCGATTCGGTAGATGCCAATATTTTATAATTATAGAATCGGATACCGAGGAGTTTAATGCTATTGAGAATCCTAATATTCAAGCAATGGGAGGTGCAGGTATACAATCTGCTCAGTTTGTTGCGAACAAGGGTGTAGAAGTTGTGCTTACAGGGAGTTGTGGCCCCAATGCCTATCAAACATTGAATGCTGCAGGTGTTAAGGTTATCACAGGTGTAATGGGAACAATAAGTGAGGCTATTTCAAAATTTAAATCTGGGCAACTTCAACCTATCCAGGCGCCAAATGTCGGTTCGCATTTTGGAATGGGTGCTGGTATGGGAGGAGGAATGGGTGCAGGAATGGGCAGAGGAATGGGTAGAGGTATGGGTGGAGGTATGGGAATGGGCAGAGGGATGACTCCTGGAATGGGATATGGAGCGGGTTATCAACAAGCAGGTGCGCCTGGTACGTTACCACCTGGGGTACCGCCGCCAGAAACGGTTTCAAAAGGGATGAATAAGGAACAGGAACTTGAATTTATGAAACAACAAGCAGAGATATTAAAACAGCAGATTGAGGATATTAATAGAAGAATAGAAGAACTTCAAAAAAAGGGATAAAATATGAAGGAAGAACAGGAGAAGAATATTGAAGAAACTCTATCAAAAATAAAAAATAGACTGCTTGTTTTTAGCGGAAAAGGGGGCGTTGGAAAAAGCACAGTAGCTGCTAACCTTGGTCTTGCTCTTGCAGAGAAAGGAAAACAGGTTGGACTTATCGATGTCGATATTCATGGACCAAATCTTGCAAAGATGCTCGGAGTTGAAGGTAAGAGAATGGTTGCTGCAAATGAGAAAAAGATACTGCCTGTTCCCATCACAAAGAACCTGAAACTTGTTTCAATGTCATTCTTGTTGGAAAGTCCTGACCTGCCTGTTATATGGCGAGGACCCCTAAAGATGAAGGTTATCCAGCAGTTTCTTGGCGATGTTGACTGGGGGGCACTTGATTGGCTTATTATCGATTCTCCTCCTGGAACGGGTGATGAACCTCTTTCTGTAGCACAGTTAATACCTGCAACCGGTGCAATAATTGTAACGACACCCCAGGAAGTATCTCTGCTTGATTCGAGAAAGGCTATAAACTTTGCGAGGAAACTGAACCTTAATATTGTGGGGATAATTGAGAATATGAGCGTTCTTATCTGCCCTCACTGTGGAAAAAAAATTAATCTCTTCAAAGAAGGCGGTGGAGAGAAAACTGCAAAGGAAATGGGTATTCCTTTTCTGGGAAAAGTTCCCATAGAACCACATATTGTTCAATCTGGTGATACAGGGAAACCATTTATCCTCGAAAATCCCGACTCAAATGCTTCGAAGGCGTTTATGGAAATTGTAGACAAAATAATTGCATCATCTTCAAAAAATCAGAAGGGAAAAAAGGATTCTTAACCGCAGGCACTCGCTTGCGAAAGATGGAGAAATTAAAAAGGAGGTTCTAATGCCAAGAGGTGACGGAACAGGTCCGCAAGGAGGAGGTTCTGGAACGGGTAGAGGAATGGGACGAGGAGGTGGAGGTGGTCGTATGGGAGGAGGGGGAATGGGTTTAGGTGGAAACTGCATCTGTCCATCCTGTGGAGCAAAGGTCGTACATCAGAGAGGAATAGCCTGTAATCAGGTAACCTGCCCCAAGTGCGGTACAAAGATGACGAGAGAATAAAACTGGAACTCTCGTAAGCATTGAGAATGGAAAGGAGTAACTATGCCTCTTTATGATTTCAAATGCAAAGAGTGCGGGAAGGTAACCGAGTTCCTGGTTCAGAAATCAAATGAATCCCTGAAATGCCCGAACTGCGGTTCAGAAAGACTTGAAAAACTGCTCTCCATACCAGCTACAATACGGATGGGAGATTCAAGTACAAGAGGGACTACCTGCTGCGGAAGGAATGAAAGGTGTGATACTCCCCCCTGCTCAGAAACAGGTACCTGTGAGAGGGACGAGACATAGAAATGTTTTTTGTGAATCAACAACTCTGTACAGGATGTGGTCTTTGCACAAAGGTCTGCTCAGAGGATGCTATTAGCCTGAACTCAGGCAAGGCAGAAATAGATGTTTCGAATTGTAATGAATGCGGTTTGTGCATCTCTATATGTCCTAGAAGAGCAATAACAACAGATGTTTTTGTCTCGGATATATATAACCTCAAAGAAAAGATGACGGGTATTAAGAAAAGGGTAGATTGGCTCTCAAGAAGAGTAAACCTTATTATGGTTAATAAAAGGTAAAATAGGTCTGCTATGAAAATTCCATACATAACAGCTGTACTTTTCGTTTTCCTTGTAGGAGGAATTATGTCAGATCAAAGTAAAAATGTTTCTATCACAATTGTCTATGATAACAATTCCTTAATTAAGGAACTCCAATCAGACTGGGGTTTTTCCTGTTTTATAAAAGGAATGGAAAAAACAATCCTTTTTGATACAGGAACTGATGGTAAGATTCTGCTTTCCAATATGGAGAAACTTGATATAGACCCGAGAAAGGTCGATATTATTTTCCTTTCACATATTCATGGTGACCACACAGGAGGGCTATGGGATTTTCTGAAGGAGAATTCAAATGTTTCTGTTTATGTTCCCGCTTCATTCCCTGATATTTTCAAGAAAAAAGTGAAATCATATGGGGCAGAATTGCTCGAGGTTAGTAAAGAGCAGGAGATATGTGAGGGTGTTTATTCAACAGGAGAATTGGGAACTTCGATAGAGGAACAGTCGCTTGTTATTAAATCAGGGAATGGTCTAATTGTTATCACTGGCTGTGCGCATCCCGGAATCGTAGAGATTGTCAGAAAGGCAAAAGAAATCTGTGACGAGAAGTTATATCTTGTCTTTGGAGGTTTTCATCTTATTTCTCATTCTCAAGAGAGAATAAAGAAGATAATTCAGGAATTCAAAAACCTTGGTGTTGTGAAAGCGGGACCATGTCATTGCAGCGGTGAACAGGCGATGCAGTTATTCAGCGAAGAATATGGAGAGGATTTTGTGAAGATAGGTGTGGGGAAGGTCATTGGAAAGGGGAACAAAAAAAAGAAGGAAAGTTTGAAATTAGGAAAATAGAAATTGGAAATTTGCACATATAGTAATTAAGTAATTTTGTAATTGAGTAATTAGAAAACCAAAAGTAGCGTTGGGGCTTGTCCCCAACCAAAGGAGGAAAACAGTGAAGATAGCAGTTTCCGCAACAGGTGGTTCTATGAATGCGAAGGTGAGTGAGGCGTTTGGACGTTGTGCATATTTTCTCATTATTGATTCGGAAACGATGAAGTTTGAACCTATTTCCAATCAGGGAATTGGAATGATGGGGGGAGCAGGACCTGAGGCTGCCCGTTTGATTTCTTCTAAAGGAGCAGAGGTTGTGTTGACAGGTGCCGTAGGTCCAAATGCAAAAAGCGCACTCGATGCAGCTGGAATAAAAATTGCTTCAGGTTTCCGCTCAGATATGACAGTAAAAGAGGCAGTGGAACAGTACATAAAGAATCTAAACACAGAAAGTCAATAGTAAGAATAAAGTGGATAAAAAAAAGGAAAGAGAAGGAAAGTTTGGTAGCAGCAAAGAAAGGATGAGATGAATGGAAATAAAAAGTAAAGATGAATTCGATAATGAAGTTTTGAAATCTGAAGTACCCGTACTTGTCGATTTCTGGGCACCATGGTGTGGACCATGTCAGATGGTTTCTCCTGTCGTTGAAGAGTTAGCGGAGGACTATTCGGGCAAGATGAAGGTTTGTAAGATGAATGTTGATGAAGTTCCATCAATCGCGCAAACATACAATGTTATGAGTATTCCTACAATTGCTCTATTTAAGGGTGGGAAAATGGTTGAGCAGGTTATAGGTGCTTTACCAAAGAGTTCTATAGAGGAAAAAATTAAGCCCCATATATGAAAACCCGAGAATTGAAAACAAGAAAATTGGAAACTTCTTTCTCAATTTCCTATTTGTCAGATTTCCAGCTATGATTATATCGGTAGCGAGCGGTAAAGGAGGAACAGGTAAGACTACTGTTGCAACAAATCTTGCATTGTTTCTTGAGGAAGAATATAAAGGTAAAATAATATTTCTTGACTGTGACGTTGAAGAACCAAATGCGCACATCTTCCTGAAGCCAAAGATTGAAAAAAGTTCATCTGTTGGTATTCCTATCCCCGAGGTTGATTTTACCAGGTGTGATTATTGTGGTAAGTGTGGAGAGGTTTGTGTATATCATGCTATTGTTGTAGTTAAAGACAATGTATTAATCTTCCCTGAACTGTGTCATGGATGCGGTGGATGCAGTATTTTGTGTCCTAAAAATGCAATTGTCGAAAAAGATAGAGAGTTAGGTTTTATAGAAGAAGGTTTATGTGGAGGTATAAAATTTTTTCATGGAAAACTGAACATTGGGGAACCTATGGCAGCACCATTAATAAAATCTGTAAAAGAAAAGGCTAAAAGAGCATCAACGGGGTGGAAAGATCAGTCAATAGTTTCTTCTGCTGCTAAGGAAGATGTTATAAAAGAGAATG
>JAGMEZ010000058.1 GCA_023127905.1 Caldifarciminota bacterium | reverse complement strand
TTCTTCTCATTTCAGTCCACCTTAACAGCGAAGAGATGAAGAAGCATCCTGGGTGGGCAATTATTGCATCTGTAATTCTTCCAGGAGGAGGTCAGTTCTATGCAGAGAATTATGCGCGTGGAATATTCTTTTCAACACTTCAATTATCCCTTTTATCTTTAACTATTTACGAGAAAGTTCAGGAAATGGATTATAAAAAATTATATGATGAAAATCAAGAGAAAGATACATGGGATAAATATAATAAACATAGAAGCAGGGTACGAAATCTACTCTGGTGGGATGCCGGGATATGGTTTCTTTCCTGTGCAGATGCCTTTACCGATGCACACTTTTACGGATTCAATGAAACTGAAGGAATGCAACTGCATCTAAATAAAAGACAGGATGGACTACAAATTGGAGTAAGATTGAGATTTTAATATGTTTAGAGTAAGGGGGAGAAATGAAAATCTGTATGAGGTTTCTTATCTCTATTGTTGTTCTATTTCTTTTTAACTGTAAAGGGGATGTTGAAAAGAGAACTGTCGTTACCTTCTGGCATGCTATGGGAGGACCACTGGGTAAAACCCTCGATAGCCTCATTGTAGAATTTAACCAGTCACATCCTGAGATAAAAATTGATCATGTCGGAATGGGAAATTACCAGGCATTGAGTCAGAAGCTTATGGCAACGGTTGCAGCAAAGAAGCCTCCAACAATATCGCAGGTATTTGAATCCTGGACTGACCAGTTGTACAAAACGGGAGCACTTGCAGTTGTTGAGGACCTTCTTACTGAGAGAGAAAAGGAGGAGATAAGGAAAGGTATCTATCCTGTTTTCATATTGGATAATACCTGGGAAGGAAAGCTTTTAACATTTCCATTTAATAAGAGTGTTCCTGCCTTTTTTTATAATAAGACTCTTTTCGAAGAGGAAGGAATTGAACACTTTCCTGAAAATTGGGATGAGTATATAGAAATAGGAAAGAAATTAACAAAGGATATAGATGGTGATGGAATTACGGATTTCTGGGCGACAGCATTCCCAATGAGTACCTGGATGTTTGAGACATTATTGTATCAAAATGGAGGAAAGATACTTGATGATGATAATATAACGCCGCTCTTTAATAAAAAGGCCGGGATAGAATCCTTAACCTTTTTGCTTGATATCCTGAATAAATATAAGATTGGACGCTTAACAACAGGATACCAGCATCAGGATGATTTCCTCGCAGGAAAGGTTGCTATCATTTCAGGTTCAGTAGTTTCCTATTCATTTATAAAAGATCTAAAACCAGATTTTAAACTTGGGATAGCTCCTATCCCTTCCGGAAAAAGCAACGCTGTAATTATCTCGGGAACGAATATTGCGCTTTTTGCCAATACCTCCGAGGAACAGAAAAAGGCTGCTCTGGAATTTATTATTTGGTTTCTATCCCCTGAGATACAGGCACGGTGGGCATACGGAACAGGTTATGTCCCCGTGAGAATCAAAAGCCTACAGGAACCTCTTATGAAGAAAAGAATGGAAGAACTACCTGAGTTGAAAGATGTTATTGCGCAGCTTGAATTTGCTTATACTGAGCCACGGATTGCTGGATGGCTTAGAGGTAGACAGATACTCGGAACAGAAGGGATAGAACCTGTTTTGAGGGGAGTTAAAAGCCCAGAGGAAGCACTGAACGACTGTGCAAAGAGGATAGAGGAATACCTTAGAAGCGAGTAGAAAAGAGGGAATAGGCTACAGACATAAGACCCTAAGAAATGGAACATCGTTATTCTGTGTCCATCTGTGGCAAAAGGTATTTTTTTAGAGGGGTGAGGGATTACAAATATTTCAGTGTAATTCTGTGTTCATCTGTGGCAAAAGGTGTTTAGTTTATTAATATGAAACGAATATGGAGATGGTTAAAGGGGAAGTTTTTACAGATAGCAAGGATTGACAGCACTCCTGTAAAGATAGCGGTGGGAATTGGACTGGGGGCTTTTATTGCAATGTTTCCCATTACTGGGTTCCAGTTTATTACCGGTATTTTACTTTCATTTTTATTTAGAGTTAATAAGGTGGCTGTTGTTGTAACAACCCAGTTAATTTGTAATCCTCTGACGTTGCCTTTTTTAGTTTTTCTTAATTTTAAGATTGGCGAGAAAATACTCGGTTATAATTCTTCTTTATCCATGCAATCAATCAGGTTACTTTTAAGGGAAATAAATATTACTAATATATTTACTACTCTCGGAAATTTAGCAAAACCGCTTTATCTTGGAAGTGCAGTTACTGCTCCTGTTATTGGCATATTTGCTTTCATTTTTGGTTATTTACTCATAAAAAGATTTAAGGGAAAAGAAAAAACTCACAATTAACCTATATTTTCAATTTTTTATCAGAGAAATTCAAATAATTTTTTTCTTGACTTGAGTGAAGAATGTTTTATAATACAACAACACAGAAGAAGAATCTGCAAATAAAATGTTCAAGAAATATTAAATACAACTCTGTATTGAAAACTTGCAATCTCTTATATAAAATTTCATTAATAATTACTTTGTGCCTCGTCAAACTAGGTGCAACAACCTATTATGTTTCGCTATCTGGTGATGATGGGTGGTCAGGGACTTCACCGGATTCTGCCTGGCGCCATATTGAATATGCAGCATCTGTAGTTGTTGCTGGTGATTCAATCCTGGTGGATAGCGGTTCATATACTGATGAGCATGTTGTTTTTGCAAATTCCGGTTTTTCGGGAAATCCAATTGTGCTTACTGCTTATAACGATACATTCAGATTAGACGGAATAGATAGTACTGGAATAGCGATAAAAATATCAGATAAATCATATATATCAATATCAGGATTCCATATTAAAAATTATGGCATAGGTGTTTATGGTGAGGATTTATTGCAGAATTTATTTATTAGCAATTTTATAATAGAGGATATCGATGGACAAGGATTAAATTTTAATTCAGGTTCGCTTCAGAATAGCACAATAACCGATTTCATAATCCGAAATACAAGTGCCAGGGCTATATCCCACTATGACTTTGGTTCAACTGATTGTCATGACGTTGAGATAGCGAATTTTCTTATAAGGGATATTGATAATGAGGGAATTCTTTGGGAAAATACGAAAAGGGTTCACATCCATCATGGTGAGATATGCAATACGGCAAGCGATGGGATTCATTTATATAAAAATTTAGACAGTTCTCTTGTTGAATATGTACATATAGATACCACAGGCTGGCACGGCATTGCAATTCATGATCCCTACATGAATCGTCCGTGTTCATGTAATGTAATAAGAAACTGTTATGTTAGAGGAGCTTCGCATGGTTCTATAGATCTCCATTCAGGCGCTTTTAATACAATCGTAGAAGATTGTTCACTTATAGGTCCACCATATACAGTAGGGATTTACTTTCACAATCGTGGTGCCGGGCTTCTGGCGCAAAACAATTATGTCAAAAACATGCATTGGGGACTCTTTTGTGGACATACAAATGAAGGGCATTTTATCAAGGATATAGTCTTTAAAAATAATATAGTGGAAAACACCGAACGTTATGGTGGATGTGCCTGGAGGGATATGGGGAATCGCATCCTTTCTAATGTGAGTTTTATTGATAATACATTCATCCATTGTTCACAACAATCGGGATACCACAATCTTGTGTTGGTCAGAGTGGATACTGCTCAAGTTGAAGGAAACTCATTTATAGAATCGCTTATTCCCGATGAACCTCATATCCGTCTTGGTGAAGTTTCTGAAGGGCTCGTTCTCAATCTTGGAGATAATTTTACAAGGATTCAAGTCTATGATACCGATGCAAGACTGGAATTCTCAGACGGAAAGGCGTTTACAGAGGATGGAAGTAATCAGCCATTCTGGTTTCCTGACCATAGCGAATATTTACTCAATCTTGATGAGACAATAGAAATCAATACCTTTACAATGACCCTCTCTCCAACGAGTGACTCAGTAGAACTTGTTATACTTCAGTGGGACACAACAGGAATCTATTATAAGAACTGGCAGGAGATATGTGAGAGTCCTTCGGTTACTACGTCTCATAGAGTTGGGGATTTTCCCGAATATGCGCAGGTAAAGGTGGATGTGAATGGTAATTTATATGATACATATCAGGCGGATTCTTCGGGATGGATGGCATTCGATTATACAGGTGGATTTACCCAGGATACGGTCAACTTTGAAGCATATACAATTGCTGGGGTAGACGAACAGCCTTCGAATTGTGATTTTGAGAAAATTATTTTCCAAGTGAATCCAAATCCATTCGATCAGAAAACAGAATTCAGATTCAGCGTACCTCAAAGTGCAAAGGACATAGAACTAAAGATTTATGACATATGTGGAAAATTAGTTAAATCTTTTTCACTAACCACTAACCACTCAGCACTATTCACTGCTGTATCGTGGGATGGAACTGATAAAGTTGGCAAGAAAGTACCGAGTGGAGTTTACTTTTGCAGGTTTACGGCTGGTGATTATTATACAATGAAAAAGTTGATTTTGGTGAGATAGAGATGTCGATCCGAGTCTGGCTATGAGGAATAAAGCCTTAAATATAAGATTAGTATCTATAGTTTTACAAAAGACTCATCCCGTTCCAAAGAAACTATCTTTTCTGCCTTTTTTAGTAGTTTTTTTGCCTCTTCCCTTCTACCTCTTGATATGAGTTCTTTTGTAAAAGAGAGAACTTCTTTCTCATAGCTGAAAATTATCTCAAGCCTCTTATCATCTGACCAGTCATCATACATCTTCTTGAATGGCTCACCCCTGAAAAGCGAAAAGGCACGCAGATATTCTCCCTCCGCAAATCCCCATTCACCTGCCCTCTGATAGGCTTTTGCCTGAGCAATGGATTCCTGATATTCACCATAATCAGTAATAAAATGAATTCCCTTATTTATCAAAACAGGATTATCTCTTTTATAAGAAACCTCAAGTAGATGAGATGGTATTTTAAGGTTTTTTTTAAGCCTTACAAGTAAATGGGACAGGTTCCTTGCAGGATACTTGCTCTTTTTCCAGAAGTTATTGTAAAGGGATTCAAGGGGTATTTCTTCTTCTGGCTCCCCTGCTTTTAGTGCAAGATGAATTAAAAAAGCAGTATCCTTTGGCTGTAATTTTACCCTTAAATACCTCTGGTTTTTATAAATAATTAAGTCGCCTAAGATTTTTGGATAATAGACTCGAATTTCTTTATTAAAAACAGGTAACTTTAACATTCTCTTTGGTAATCCTGTAGATTTCCCCTTTTCAATAATATCTGTTACTGCTTTAGGAAAGAAAAAGACATATTTGTGGAAATCAGCTACTATACCTCTTTTGTCTGCATATTTGAATGCTCTCCAGTAGTTTCCATTCTTTAACATCAGTGCTAACTTCACAGTGGGGTAGATATCTTCAGTTAACAGGATTTGGCGACGGAGATTTTTGGGTGGCGAAATAATGGTTCTAAGAATGGTTGTTTCCCTTTTAAGTTTGTTCTTTTTAAGAAACGGAACAAATCTCCTAAGTATTCTTTCTGCCCTTTGTTTTTCTCCAAGACTGCAGTATGAAGCTGCCATTTTTAGATAAGTACTAAATATAAGTAAGCGGATTTCCTCTTTTTTTAGTATAGAAAGAGTTTTTACAGAAAGTGAAATCGCTTTATGGGGCATTCCGTTGACGAGTGATTGCTGGGATTGGTAGAGAAGTATCTTGGAACGAAGTGCCCATATCTTTAACTTTGATTCTTTCAAGATTTGGATTGCCTTTTTATATTCTCCTTTGTAAAAAAATACATTGGAAAGACAATATTTAGCTCCATATTTTAGCTCTTCACTTGTTGCTTTTTCCAATGATTTCATATACCAGTATTCTGCTTCTCTAAAATTATCTAAGTATGTATTCAAGATTCCTATATTTATCATAAAATGGGATGATGGATATTTGCGTTTTTTCAATAATCTGCAGCAGGATTTGGCTATTTCTGTTGCCCTCTTTATTTTTGCAAGGTGTACACAAGCAATGCCTTCTAAAATAAGAAGTGAAAATTGGAGTCTAAAAGGTTGACGAGAAAATTGGCCTCCTGTTCTTACAAGTATATTTTTTAATTCTTCTGTCCTTTTCAAACACTTCAGTGGTGTTGCTGACCATGACAATGCCATTACTTCAAAAATTCCCAACCTTAGAGCAGAATAATATAGATTTTCCTTCTTACACTCTTCATACATATTCCTCATCTTCTTTAGATAAGAACGGTAGGGAATTTTTCCATATAAAGTAATCATTTTTTCTACTCGCCTTCTTAAATTTAGATAACAATCAGGAATTTTAAGAATAAGTTCATTTTTGGGGAAAACCGGAATAGAATTTAATATTCTTGCAGATTCCTTTATATTCCCAAGATTATATATCTCTTCTGCCTGTTTAAATTTTTTTGTTGCCTCCTTTGTCCATGAAAAACAATCAGAAAAAACAGCACCCATTTTCTCCTTTATAAACCCTGCGTAACCATACCTTTTCCAAATCCCCCATATTCCCTTTATAGAAACCTCAATTCCATCCTTTTTAAGGATTTCCTTTGCCTTTCTCACAGTTAAGCATGGATTTCTTTCCTTTAAAAGCACTACTTTTTCTTCAAACTCTTTTTTAGCCCTGTTCCAGGGTCTTTTATAATTTGAAAGTAGTCTTTCCTCACCCTGGTTTTTGTATATTTTCAACCATTTGAAGAGTGTCTGGTAATGAATATTATATATTTGTGCAGTCTTTCTCAGGGATGTATCATTGTTAAGGTAATAATGAACGATATTGATTGGTATTTCTCTTTGTATGTTATACATTGCAGAAACATTATACACTAAAATCAATCATTTGTCAACAAAATAAATTTATTTTTTAATTACCCTGTTAAATAAAAGGTTTATAGGCTCCATCGAACCATAAAATGAGACACATCTTATATTATAATGCAAATATGAAAATTATGAAAATAAAACTCCCTTGTTTCTGTTTCACTTAGAAAATAATGTATTAATCAGATATTTGAGATCTACCTTTTTGGCATGCTGCCAGGTAGGTAGCTCTCAGGTTATTAATTTTTTAATAAAAGGAGGTAAAAATGGTTTTTATCAAAAATTTTCAAAGATATATTTGGACAACCTTAGTTATCGTTGTTATCCTGCCTTGTTTCCTTTTTGCCACAATAACATTTGAGAGATGGTATGGTGAATCCAGCGAAGGACATTCAGTTCAGCAGACTACAGATGGAGGTTATATTGTTTGTGGGGTTGGCGGGGTCTTTTATCCACATAATGCAGGTGTTTATCTTTCGAAAACCGATTCTTTAGGCAATCAAATCTGGGAGAGAGAGTATAGGGGGTCTTTTCCATATGGTATTGACTGGGGTTATTCGGTTAAGCAGACAAATGACGGCGGTTACATTATTGGTGCAGTTACTGAGGTTGATTGGGGTGAATCGCACATTTGGGTATTAAAGACTGACTCATTGGGTGACACTCTCTGGACAAGGGTCTATGGCGGAGATGTATGGGAATGGATTGGTGAAGTATGCCAGACCCAGGATGGCGGTTACATAATCGCCGGAGTAACTATGTCCTATGGAGCAGGTGATCAAGATGGATATTTAATAAAGACCGATTCCCTTGGCGATACCACTTGGACAAAAACCTATGGCGGCTCCGAGAAGGATAGATTCTATTCGGTTCAGCAGACTTCAGATGGTGGTTATATCATGACTGGATACACCTTCGGATTTTTGCCAGCTGATGTATATCTGGTAAAGGTTGACTCAATTGGAACTCTCATTTGGGAAAAAAACTATTCTCCTGCTGGTCATGCGCTTAGTATGAATTATGCATATTGTGTCCAGCAGACCATGGATGGTGGTTATATAATTGCTGGTTACTCATTATTCTTTCCTGTAGAGAGAGATCTCTGGCTCATTAGAACTGATTCAGCAGGTGATACACTTTGGACAAAAATCTATGGCGATGCCGGGGTAAATTGTGATGAAGGTAAGTCAGTTCAACAACTTCCTGATGGAGGTTTTATCGTTGCTGGTTACACATCATCCTTTGGTGCAGGTGAGGAGGATGTTTGGCTTTTAAGAACCGACCAACATGGAGATACACTATGGACAAGGACATTTGGGTGGTATGCTAAAGATGAGGGTTATTCAGTGCAACAGACAGAGGATGGTGGATTTGTTATTTTAGGTCTGACATGGTCGCAGGGAGGGACTAGTACATATTCCTATCTTATAAAGACCGATGAGAATGGTTTTGTTGGAGTGCAAGAAAAACAAACAAAATCTTCCCAAGGATACAATATGCTAACTATCAAACCAAATCCAACCATTGACAAAACCAACATAAAGTATGTGGTATCAGAACCCGGTTTTGTTTCAATCAAGATATATGATGAGACTGGGAGTCTTGTTAATATTCTTGCGAATAGGACAATGCAACCCGGACATTATACAATAAATTGGAATGAAAAAGATATTAGGGATAAAAAAGTAAAAAGCGGAATCTATTTTTGTCGGATCGTGTCAAATGAAACTACTTTAACAAGGAAGATTGTCGTGATAAGATAGTATCATATAACCACAGGAGAATATAACTACTTGTATAACGAGATAATATAAGCATATCAATTATTGCTTTTTTACATTCGAGTATGTGGATAGGTTGAAAATACCCGTTTAAGGTTATAACTTTCATCATATTTAAACATACTGAACATTTTTTGTCCCGGCTTTTTTCCATAATTTAATATATGAATTTGGGCACATGTGCTTCACTCCCCTTTTGTCTTTATAATTCCATTGGAGGTTTATACTATAAGGAAGCGCTGTGTCCTTCTTTTTTTACCAAATTTCTTATTCCAACCTTTACTTCTGTATCTCATCTATTCTTTCCCTCATGTCTTTGAAATAAACAAGTTACAAAGTGGTATAACGATCTTTTCTATTCCCATTTTTCAAAACTTCAGAAATTTCCTTGACATTTTAATTTTTTTCTGTATGATTATTCAAAATGAAAGCAAAATTTATATGAATCTTTACTTAGTCTGAAGTATTATGCCTTTTGTTGATATCAAAAAGATATAATGATTGGAAAAGATAAACTCACAGTTTGCTTTACAAAGATGCTAATATTTTCATCTTTGATAATTTTTCTCAGTATGACAGTTCGAATATGAGTCAAATATTAAGAGCAATTTATAGAACTGCATTTTCCATCCTGGGTTTCTTGTAATTACACTGAGGAGGGGTTATATAATCACCAAATCTTTTATAGTGCTATAATAAATTGTAATAAAGAGAAGATGGAATAAAAGGGATTAAAATCGTAATATCTATTCAGTCAAATTTTCAAGTGGAAATAAGGTTGGTAAGGTTTATATAATTAAGTTGACTTGAATGAGACAAGTTAATGATATTTTGAAGGGAGAAAGTAAATGAAATTTTTTCAAGTTGGTTCTTTAATTATATTCACCTTGATGATTTCCCGGTTATATGGGTCTGTGCAATATGACCCGGATTCCAATACTATATATCTCATAGATGGTGTTAACACTCTTCAAAGTATGTACCAGGAGATTAATAATCCTTCAGTATTAGACTACAATTCAAGCATAAATACCTATACACTTGCTGCTTATATCTGTGGTTTGCAGGGTAATGATGCTGATCTGGAAATGACAAATGCAACTTTAGTATTTAACAACACTGCACTCGATACTTATAATATTAAAACATACTCGGAATTAGTTATCGATAGTATGCTCGTCAAATCAGTAAGTCAAACCTATCCCTGGAGAATATGGGGATTTGCCCGCTGGACCTCGTATAGTGCCATAATAACCAATTCCCAATTTGAGAATGGACATATCTTTATCTCACCGAATGGCTGGCAAACACCGTCCAGTCCCACTGTTATAAGGAATAACATATTCTGTGATTATACTGCAAATGGAGGATATGGTTCATTGAATGACCCAAGTCAGGGAGTTTTGGCACTTAAGCAAGATGCCGCTGTAGACGCTATAATTTGTAACAACACCTTTTATAATATCCACTTATCAACTTATCATTATCATGGTATTCTAAAATTGAATGGATATACTGGTTGTTTGGTTGACTCACTCTTTATAACCAATTGCACAACAACTACATATGGAATGACCTACTGCTATGGCACTGCTGGGTTTGATTCTCCGCCAAGGTTTTCAAATTTTTTAATAGAGGATGTTGATGGCTATGGACTTACTGGTAAGGAATATGGAAATGTAATATATGCTGATGGTACGATAAGGAATGTTACTGGTAATGCAATTCATTTTTATCACAGTAGTGGATATGGCAATACATGGTTCTGGGTCTGGAATGTTGTGATTGATAGTGCAAACTATGGTATTACAAATAATGGCGCCGATAGTATAACTGCTGATATTTATAATTGCTTAATCAATAATGTTAGTCAGGGATTCCATATTCTCAACAATGCTGGTTATGTCAATTTTTTTGCCACTAATTGTCTGGTGACAAATTATAATCAATATGCCGGGGTTACTGGTCATGGACAACTACTTGTCTATGAGCTGGTTGACGTATTTGTGAAAGATCTTAACGGTAATCCCATAGAGAACACAACTATTACTGTAATACCTGAACAACCGCATTCAGAACCGTATTATTGCATAAACCGTAAAGTTCAACCCATAGATCAAACAGTAACATTATTGAATGGTCATACTCCACTGCCTCAAGAGAATGATAGCTTAACTGTAGCACTATTACGACGAAAAATTACAAGCTCAGTTGATTCAACTTACACATATACAATTAAGGCATCTTATGGCGGTATTATTGATAGTGTGGTTGGAGTCACACCTGATACTCTGTGGTATCGTGCCAATCCTGATTCCTATCCTGGTATTCCTGAAAAGGGCACCATCACCATTATACTACCTTTTGAATTTACAGATACAACTGCTCTGGATAGAATTCTGGTCTATCCAAACCCCTATCGTGCGGATATGGGTTGGCCTGAAACCATATTCTTTGATAGTTTGCCAGGGAATGTGAATATAAGAATCTACACTATTACCGGTGAATTGATACAAGAAATCGAACACGAGAGTGCTAATGGCAAAGAAGAATGGGATATAAGTGATGTTAACAGTGGTCTATATTTCTATTCAATCAAATTTATGAGTGGGAAAAAAGCAGGTAAGGTTTGTATCATAAAATAGGACTAATATATTCTATCAAATCTAAATGAAAGGAGAAAAATGAAGTGTAATAGTATTATAAATTACATCCTTTCCGGGTGTGTACTATTTTTCCTTTGTCTTTGCAAACTGGGTGCAACAACCTATTATGTCTCGCTCTCCGGTAACGATGGTTGGCCTGGGACATCACCAGACTCTGCCTGGCGCCACATAGCACATGCCGGGTCATTAGTAGTTGCTGGTGATTCTGTTCTTGTTGATACAGGCACTTATGTTGACGAACACGTTACAGTGATTAATTCAGGAAATAGTGCCAGTATTATTGTATTTGAAGGATATAATGGGAAGCCTGTACTTGATGGTATAGATAGAACAGGTACCGGAATAGATATCGTTTCAAAGAATTATATTGTATTAAAAGATCTAAGAATAGTTAATTATAAGAGAGGAATCAATTTCCATTATGCCGAACATGGAGTTGCGGAAAATCTCATTGTAGACGGCATGGGAGAAGACAATGGAAATTGTATAGCGTTAAGGGGAGCTCGTTTTTGCGAAGTCAGGAATTGTACCCTAACCGATGGAACTCACATGAATTTTTATCTTTGGTCAGCTAAGAATTGTCTAATTGAGAACTGCATATTAAACTCTATTGATACAGCACATGGAGCGGTAGATTATCATATCTATATGGAGGAGTCGGATAGCAATACAATCAGAAACTGCATTGCAAGAAATTTTCATCCCCACATTGATATTCATGCTGGGCATGCCGTCGCTTTGAAGTTTGATTGCGACCATAATTTAATAATCGGATGCAAGGCATATGATGTGGGTGAGTTTTTTGTTGCTGCTCATTATAGCCACCATAATGAATTCAGAGAGTGTATTGGATTTGATGAAGGTGGATATCACAGTCTACATTGGAATTTTGGATTAGTCGCAAGAGATGGGGCTTATGATAATAAGTTCATCAACTGCAGAATGTTCGGAGCCACAAACGGTATTCTCATTGTTAGGACTAGCGAGAGCCCCGAGACTACTATGACGGTAAATAATACTTTCGAGAATTGCATCATATGTAGTTACGAGTATGGACATCCTTTCGCTTGGAATGAGGCATACACGATACAGATACATAATGCCAAATATAATACAATCAAAAACTGTGTTATTGGAGGATCCCACTACCTCATGATACTTGAATCACCGACCGTTGACGAAGGTAACGTGATTCAGAATACTATTATTGTGGATCACCCACACTATTTCTATGGCCAATCGCCCAGTTTCACTTTTTCCTACTGTGATTTCTGGAATGTCGGTTTTACTCCTCCATCTGGAACAGGAAATACAAATATAGATCCACTATTTGCGGATCCAGATACAGCAAATCCTGGTGATTATCATCTAATGAGTGAATATGGAAGATGGGATGGCATGACTTGGGTTTATGATGATACGACGAGTTCTTGCATTGATGCAGGGGATCCAGCATCACCCTGGCAGAACGAACCTGAACCAAATGGAGATAGAATCAACATGGGGGCTTATGGAAATACCGAAGAGGCATCGAAATCACCAGGGGGTGGTATTGCAGAAAGAAATGAAGATTTATACAGTACATATATCCTCTATCAGAACCACCCAAACCCGTTCAGCAAAACTACAG
>JAGMEZ010000579.1 GCA_023127905.1 Caldifarciminota bacterium | reverse complement strand
GGGTAATACCATTTATGAAAATAATTGGTCCCTTTTTTTCTGAAGAGGTAACGAATCGCATTAACCACAAGTTTTCTTATTGCACCTTTAGAAACTGAAGAGACACATTCTGCTGGAAATTTACCGTATTCATTATAAAAATATTTCATTCTTCTTGATGTATCAAATATTACAGAGGGAATATTAAAAGGGAGAGAAATACCAAATCCGTTCTTATATGAGAAATCATAAATGGCTGGAAATTTGTTGTTTATAGAACCAAAACCCTTCTTGTTAATGACATACCCTTTATTGTAAACATCAACTATCCCAACATTCCTGAATAAATCCGAACTATCAGGTATAATGTAATTAATTATTTCGTTTTTCACAGATTCATCAAGCAAACTCCCAAGAGTTTCTGTGTCTGTGAGGATACATCCACCCTCGCTAAGATAATCGAGAATCTCTGATTTTTTGGTAATATTATCAACTATTAAAACAACAGGATTGTCTCCTGGTTTAAAGATCTTGTATAAAAGGCCTTCCTGGTTCAATATCTGAATCCATCCGTGGTTCCCTTTAACTATCCCTATGTATGGAAACATATCATCCTCTTAAGAGTTTCAGATCCGCTTTCGTTATTCCTTTTAAAAACCATAGTACTAATAAATATACAAAAGCTGCACAAATTATCAGGTAAACTGTGGGGATTTTCCATAAAAGGAGCATAATTATTAGCATTACAATAGTTGCTGCTAATGGTTTTATTGAATATTTTAAGAAAGGAACATAGAGAATTTTCTTGAACCAGAAAAACATAGCGGTGAGCATTACAATTTCAGAGATTATTGTAGCTGCTGCAGCTCCTTTTATCCCAAGCAAAGGGATCAGGAGAAGGTTCAGAATGATATTAATGAGTGTTCCAATGACCATACCAAGCGTATATTTTTTTTCAAGATTGCAACCTAAAAGTCCGAACGCGAAAATAGTTTGAATGCTTGTTAAAGGAATAGCCCAGATGAGAATTCTGAAGGCATCTGAAGCTCCGGTGAATTGCTCTCCGTAAATAAGGTGGATTACTCTTCCAGCAAGTAGTGTTCCACCGAAAGCAAGAGGTACTGCAAACAGTAAAATAAGTTTTGTTCCTGAAAAAACAAGTAATTTTAGTTTTTCCTTAGATTCAACAAAGAATCGAGATACCATTGGAAAGTAGACCCATGCAAATGCTGTATCAACTGAGAGAAGAAAGGTGACAAGCTTAAATCCCGCATTGTACAGCCCGACATCAGATTCACCTTTTATAAGCCCAATAGTAATAAGGTCAAAATGAAAGTATACCTGATTCATTATTGCGGCAATTCCAACAGGAACGGAGAGCTTTAAAAGTGAAAAATCTAAACGGAATCTGAAATGATGTTTAGAAAAGTAAAAGATTGCAAACAAAAAGATTGTTCCTGCTCCAATCCCGATAAACCAGAGAAAAGGAATCCGTATTATGTCATTTGCTTGATTTACAAAGGTGAAGACGAGAATAACATAAATAATCTGTGTGATGATGGATGCTGCAGCAATGTTTGCCATTCTTTCTCGTCCTCTGAAGAACCAGTCGAGATAAAATGCATAGAAAAATATGGAGAAGGAATAAAGAATTAGCAAGACCTTTGTATCTCTGTGAAGGGGAACGAGAAGACTGAATAGGAGAAGAAGGAAAAAAGAGATGAGTGCAAGGATTAGGCGTAAACTTAAAATATTGGAAGCTAATTCATCAATATTATTCTTTTTCCTTGCAACTTCCCGTATTCCAAGAATTGTTAGTCCGAGGTCGCTTAACAGGACACCATATGCAAAGATGGAGAAGGCAAAACTTATCTTTCCAAAACCTGAAGCTCCGAGAACCCTTGCAAGGTAAACGGTTACAAAAAAGCTCAATATCCATCTGATTCCATTGCCAATAATAAGAAAGAAGAAATTTTTAACAGGGCGAGAAATATATTTAATTTTAGACATTAGACTTGAGACCAAAGACATAAGACTTTCTAAATCTCCTTTTCAACAGATTTTATTAAATCATAAAGTGTAGAGTCAGCTTCGCGAAGAACAAAAGGTTTCAAATAGCAAGGCTGATTCTTATTGCTTTATCTACTTTAGTCATTAATTTTTTATTTAGTTTTCCAAATTTCTTTTGGAGTCGTGTTTTATCAATAGTCAAAATTTGTGCAAGATTAGCCATTGAATTTTTAGGTAAACTAGTAACCTCAGATGGTAGTAATACAGTGACAGGATAGATTTTTATAGTTGTAGTTATTGCTGAAACTATTGTAGTTCCAGCGTACTGATTGCCAATATTATTTTGAATAATCAGGGCAGGACGAATACCCTTTTGTTCTCTACTCCTTCCAGGATTAAAATTTACCAACCAGAGCTCACCACGTTTGGGGAAATTATTATTCATTTAATGTCTCCCTAATAATCTTTAAATTCTCTTCAGCAATTTTCTTATCCTCCTTTGCCATAGCCAGATAACCTTGTTTTAGCTCAGCTTCAATCCTTTCTTTCTCCCAAACTTTTAGTGCTTCATCGATAAGTTTACTCCGATTTGTTTGCTGTAATTTAGCAATTTTATCGAGCTCATTGAGGAAATCTTCATTAATACTTATTGTAATCTTAGTTTTAGGCATACCTCCTCCTTTTTGTACTACCATATCATCATACTAATTATAAGACAAAACGGGGATATGTCAAGTATTATTTTAGAAATTTCTGATTTTTAAAAACATTTTAAAAAAATCTTGACATATTAAAAGATTTGTGGTATAGAATAAGAAATAACAGTTAACCTTTAATCTGGTCCTGTGAGGCTGGAAAGGGAGGTGTACATGAAAAGAAAGATATGAATCATCTAACCTGACATAAACGTCAGGATTTTTTTTAAATATCCATAAAAACATTTCAGCTAATTGAAAAACAATGAGATTGCTTCGGTAGTGAGTAAGAGAAAAGACTCGCAATGACAATTGAATTATAAAGAAAGGAGGGTGTGTGACTATAAAAGAAAAAGGGACAGTTATGGATGAAATTCAAATAAAAAGAGCAATTGCGAGGATTTCCCATGAAATACTTGAGAGAAATAAGGGCGCAGAAAACCTTGTAATAATTGGAATACGCGCCCGTGGAGATGTCTTTGCTAAAAGAATCAAGGATCAAATTAAAATGATTGAATCGGTTGATGTCCCAATCGGCGTTCTTGACATAACGCTTTACAGAGATGATTTCACAAGTATAGATTATATGCCTGTAGTGGGGAAAACAGAGATACCATTTAATGTTTCGGGAAAAATCGTTGTACTTGTCGATGATGTGCTTTATACAGGAAGGACAGTAAGGGCTGCACTTGATGAAATTATAGATTTTGGTAGGCCAAAAGAGATTCAACTTGCGGTTCTTGTTGATAGAGGACATAGAGAACTTCCGATAAGGCCCGATTATATCGGAAAGAATGTTCCTACTTCGGATAATGAACTTGTAGATGTTAAGATTAAGGAAGTAGATGGAGAAGATAGGGTCATTCTCAGGGAGGTAAAAGATGGAGCTTAAACGGAAAGACTTGCTTGGGATTGAAGAACTTTCAAGAGAAGAGATAGAAATTATCCTTGAAACAGCGGAATCAATGAAGGAGATTTCTGAACGTGCAATTCGAAAGGTACCATACTTGAGAGGTAAAACTGTAGTAAATCTTTTTTTTGAGGCAAGTACAAGAACACTTGCATCGTTTGCACTTGCTGAAAAAAGGCTCTCAGCCGATTCCTTCAATCTATCAAGCTCTTCATCGAGTGTGCTTAAAGGTGAGACCCTACTTGATACAGCCAGAAACTTGGAAGCAATGAAGATTGATTTTGTTGTAATGAGACATTCTATGTCGGGTGCTCCACACTTTATTGCAGAAAGGTTAGAAGCTTCCGTAATAAATGCAGGTGATGGAACGCATGAACACCCGACTCAAGCTCTGCTTGACCTTCTAAGTCTTAAAGAACGATTAGGAGGAATAGAGGGTAAAAAGGTGCTTATCGTTGGTGATATTTTACATTCAAGAGTTGCTCGCTCGAATATATGGGCTTTTGAGAAGATGGGAGCTGAAGTATCTCTATGTGGTCCACCCACACTCATGCCATATAAAATTGAAAATATGGATGTTGAAGTTACCTATGACCTAAATGAAGCAATACCGGATATGGATGTCATATATGTTCTGAGAATTCAGAAGGAACGACAGAAGGGCGGTTTGTTACCATCATTAAGGGAGTACATTGAACTCTTTGGAATTACACCGGAAAGGCTTGAGATCGCTAAAAAAGATGTGGTAATTATGCATCCAGGCCCGATAAATCGTGGAATTGAACTTGACCCGAGGGTTGCAGATGGTGATCACTCAATCATACTTAACCAGGTAACAAATGGAGTCGCAGTAAGAATGGCAATATTGTACCTTTTAAGTGGAGGAAAAAGTGGTGAAATCGCTGAAGAATAAATATGTGATAAAAAACGGAAGAGTAATTGATCCCGTTGAAGGTTTGGATGAAAAAACCGATATTCTAATCGAGGGAGAGAAGATTAAAGGACTTGGATCTTTTGATGGGAAGGATGGTGAAGTAATTGATGTTAAAGGTCTTATTGTTGCTCCAGGATTCATAGATATGCATACACATTTACGTGAACCTGGGAGAGAGGACCAGGAGACTATTAAAACCGGTACAATGGCTGCAGCAAGGGGGGGGTTTACAGGAGTTGCCGCAATGCCGAATACATATCCTGTAATAGATAATTCAGGAATGATTCATTTCGTAAAGGAAACAGCTGAACAAGATGCATATGTCGATGTCTACCCGATTGGAGCAGTGACGAAAGGGCAAAAAGGTGAAGAGCTCTCAGAAATGCATGATATGGTTAAAGCGGGATGCCAGGGATTCAGCGATGATGGACATCCAATTATCAGTTCGCGCATAATGAGAAAAGTACTGGAGTACTCGAAGATTGTTGATAAGGTGATAATTGTTCACGAGGAGGATACGGATCTGTGTCAGGGTGGTCAGATGAATGAGGATTTTAATTCGACAAAATTAGGATTGAGGGGAATGCCGGCTATTGCAGAGAGTATAATGGTTGCCCGGGATACAGCCCTGTTAGAATTCGTTGGAGGGAAGTTGCATATTGCCCATATTTCAGTAAAAGAATCCCTTGATGTTGTCAGCGAGGCGAAGAAAAAAGGTCTGCCAATTACTTCAGAGGTAACACCTCACCATATTTCTCTTAACTCTTCCTGCTTGGCAACATATGATTCGAATCTAAAGATGAAGCCGCCTTTGAGAACAAAAGAGGATGTTGAAGCACTTAAACAGGGGTTAAAAAATGGAATAATTGATATAATTGCTACAGACCATGCTCCTCATGCACTTTTTGAGAAAGAGATGGAATTTGGCAGTGCACCATTTGGCATTATTGGACTTGAAACAGCACTTGGTGTCTGCTGTACAGAGCTTTTTCACACAGGTATTCTAAAATTGAATAATTTAATTGAGAAAATGAGTGTTAACCCGGCAAGAATTCTCGGGATTGGAGAGA
>JAGMEZ010000578.1 GCA_023127905.1 Caldifarciminota bacterium | reverse complement strand
AAAGCGGGGTCTCAGATGGAATATGCTGGATCTTTGTTCCTCACACAACTGCAGGGATAACTATAAACGAACATGCTGACCCAGCGGTAGTAATCGATATCCAGGAGCAACTAAATAAACTTATCCCATATCATTCCAATTACAAACACCTTGAAGGTAATGCAGACGCACATATAAAATCGACACTTACTGGTATAACCACATCATGCTTTATTGAGAAAGGAAACCTCCTGCTGGGAACCTGGCAGGGGATATTTTTCTGTGAATACGACGGACCGAGAACGAGAAAGGTCTTTATCAAAATCTTAGAAGGATAGTTTTTACCTTTATTTTTTCTAAAACTTTTTTAAATCTATTGACAAATAAAAGATTATCTGATAATTTTATCAGCGACGATAATATTTAAGAAAATAAAATATAAAGGGAAAGGAGGTGAAAAAGGTCGGAAACAATCCTTAACAAAAAGGAGATACTCAATGAAGATAATGCTTTTTTTCTTAGTCTCTTTCCTGCTTGTATCGGTCGCCCTATTCGGTACACAGACTAATCTTTATAAAACAACAAGAGATTTTCCAGTCGATAGTACCGGGGGACCGGATGATTACGGTTATACCTGGATCGACAGTGAGGAGCCAGGTGGTCCAACATTCAGCTGGATTGATATAACAGGTATAGGAACTGAGGTGTTTGGTTTGTTTGATGACAACAATGTCGGACCGTTCCCAATCGGTTTCGATTTTCCTTACTACTGGTACACAGTCAACCAGTTCTGGGTCAACGCAAACGGTGCTATCTCTTTCTCTGATCCAGCAGTCTATACCCCTCAGGGAAGCAGCACATTCTTTATTCCAAATACCGCCGCACCTAACGATCTGCTCATACCACTCGGAACAGACTTAGCGTTTGAAGGTGTGGATACCGCTAAAGTATATTACTATTCAAACAACGTAGATACTTTCATTATCTCTTACATTAATGCCCCCGCATGGAACATAGGCGGACTTGTTGGCGCTCACACTTTTCAGATAATACTTACCAAACAGGACAGCTGCATCTACTTCCAGTATGGTCCTCAGGATGGTCAATTCTATGGGGGTGCTTGCTGTACAGGTATAGAGAATGTGATAGGAAACGTTGGATTGGATGTTTTTCTCAACGTAAACCCTGACCTTCTCCCCAACTACGTACTGAAAATTATTCCACCCGACAGTACCACTTATCAGGCGCTCGATATTGGAGTTAAGGAAGCAATATCCCCTGAAAGTAAATGTGTGTTCCTATTTCCTAATGAACCATATACACTCACAGCTACCATTAGAAACTATGGAAATGTAGATGCAGGAACCTTTGATATCAGCTGTCTTTTATGGGATACCACATATGTCAGTTACTTTACAGATACTGTTACCGTGAGCGCTCTTGTCGCAGGAGCAGAGACAACTATTTCTTTCACACCTAACTGGACTCCACCTGCAGTAAACGACTACCTTACCTTTATGCAGACAACACTTGCCGGAGACATTAACCCCACGAATAACTCAAAGGACGTAGAACTTGAGGTAATCACCCTCCCCGGATGGATGATGTACGACTCAGACCCATCCAGTGCATCAGCAACATACTGGTATACAGCAGGAAGCGGATGGGGACAGGAATTTACTCCTCCTCAGTATCCAATTACAATCGACTCATTATTAGTTACCATGTCATCAACCAATAACTGTAATGTACCGATTCTATTCATGGATGATGATGGTCCAAATGGTTCTCCAGGAACAATACTTTATGCAGATACCATTTTCGTACCTGCTGGAACAGGCTTCGTTCACTACACCATCCCCATTCCTGGGGGAGTTACGATAAACTCTGGAAAATTTTATGCCGGGTTTATCCAGGTTGGAGACAGTTTCCCCCGCATGATACTTGAGCAGAATGATCCCTTCTCAAGGTGTGCGTGGGAATTCACAGGCTCCTGGGCACCATACAGGAGTAAAGACGATGCCGATTTGCTTATAAGAGCATACTCATCTTCTATACAGGGAACAAGCGAAGGGAAGGTTGGCAGAAAATCATATGCCCTTTCGCTCCTACCAGCACGTCCCAATCCTGTGAAGTCAAGAACACAGATACACTATGCACTGCCAGGTAATGCTGATGTTAGCATGAAGGTCTACAATCTGTTGGGTCAAGAAGTAAGGACGCTTGTGAATGAACATCAGAAAGCTGGCGTCCATTCAGTAACCTTTAATGCTGAAGATTCAAATGGCAATAGACTACCGCAGGGCGTCTACTTCTACAGGTTAACCGCAGGTGGAAGATCACTGACGCGAAAATTTACCATACTTCGCTAAAAGAACTTATAGGGGGGCTTTATGCCCCCCCCCTTTTTTCGAACATAATTCTTTAACCCTTTAGTTGTTTACTTTTACATGTCATTTCTCGCCCATTAAATGCTATCAATTGTATAAATTTTGTTTTACAGGGCGAGTTCTTCTTCCTGTTCTGCTTATGCGAAGCAAAGTAGTTATTTTTTAGAGTGCAACAACTCCCTTTCATTCTCTCTGTTGTCCTGTAAGATTTTAAATTAACGAAAGAGATAAATCTGTGGTCTAATTTATTTCTTGACATTAAAATCAAGTTTTGATATAAAGTTAATATGAAATTAAAATTTCTTGTTCCGTTTTTCTTGATAGTTTTTCCAATTTCATTTATCTATTCTCAAGAAAAGAAAGAAAAAGAAACAGATTTAAAAGAGAAGAAAGAAGAAAAAGTCGAAGAAAAGAATCCTCTTTTTGGGAAGAAGATGACTATTGATTTTAAGGACACTGATATACGAAACGTCCTTAGGGCAATCAGTAGAAAATTTGGTATTAACATAATTACAGACAGAGATGTTACTGGAATTATAACCATACACCTAACAGACATTCCAGTTCTTGAAGGCTTGGGTTTACTGCTTGAATCAAATGGATTTGCATATGAGCTTGAAGACAATATTGTAAAAGTTAAGAAGATAAGGGATATCGGCAAGATAAACGTTGAAGTAAAAGGAGACAGCCTAACCCTTGAAATTGAAAATGCAGAGATAGAGGATGTTCTAAGAGTAATAGCAAAAAAGAGTGATATTAATATTATTGCAGACCAGACAGTCAAAGGACGGGTTTCCGGTTACCTAAAAAATGTTGAATTAAAGCAGGGATTAAAAGAATTCTTGAAAGCTCACAACTTCATTGTCAGCGAAAGAAAAGGGATATTTTACGTAACAAAATCAGAAGTAAAAATTGGAGCAAGAAGAGGGTATGAAATTTCAGTCGATGAGAAAGGAAAGATAAGTTTAGATATTAGTAGTGGGGATTTAAATTCTGTTCTTGATGAAATAGCAGAACAAACAGGAATTGGAATTGTTCGATACGGTAAGATAACAGGAAGCGTAGATGCAAAATTTAAAGACAGAACAATTGATGAAACCTTTAGATTATTATTGCAGGGTTCTGATTTTGTATATACAAAAGATGACGACATTTATCTTATAGGTGCGAAAAAAGCAGGGAAGGCAGGTCCATTAACAACGTCAAAACTGGTACGATTAAAGCATACAAAAGCCGAGGACATTATAAGTATACTCCCATCATATATTCAACAAAATGATGTTAAGGTTGTTAAGGAACAGAATGGAGTACTTGTCTTTGGTACAGAAGAAACAATTACAAGGTTTATGAATTTTATTGAGGACATCGATATTGTTTCGCCACAGGTAATGATTAAAGCTCTCATCCTTGAGGTTTCTAAGGGAGTTACCCGTGAACTTGAATTAAGGGGAGGATATTTCACTCCAGACTCCACTCGAATGTTTTTCCCTGAATTTATTCGGTCATATACTGGTGAAATCCTAAATGATGCAATCGATGAAATAGCATCTCATCTTGAGCTTGGAACTTTACCACACCTTCCTGCAAATTTTATGTTATCCATTCGTGCACTTGAAAGCGCAGGTAAAGCAAGAGTCAAAGCAGAACCAAGTATAGTAACATTGAATGGAAATGAAGCAAACATCGACGTTGGATGGACCTGGTATTACAGGACAACAACAGGAACGGTAGAAAATCCCTTGATACAACTTCATTCTGTGACTGCTGGAATAGTACTGAAGATCGTTCCCTGGGTCAGTGCATCAGGCGAGATAACCACGGTAATAAACATTGGGGTATCATCACTTCGAGGAATTAGTGCCGATGGACTTCCTGAAATATCAGAGAGAAACGCCTCTACTACCGTCAGATTGAATGATGGTGAAACAATTGTAATAGGCGGTCTCGTTCAAACAACATCTGCGGAAACCAAATCAAAGATACCGATACTTGGAAGCATTCCAATTATTGGAGAATTTCTTTTTACGTCGCAGAAAAAGAAGGTTGATGAAACAGAACTCATTATCTATATAACTCCAAAAATTATAAGTGGTGGTGAAGGTGTTATCATTGAATAAAATATTTTTCCTATCTCTTCTTTTTTACATTTCGGGATGTTCTCCTAAGGCTCTCATCCTGATGGATAAAAAAACAAACGAAGAAAAACCAATAAAGATTGCTGTTCTTGATTTCTACAACCACAGTACAACAAGCAATCCAAGACTTGGTCGAGAACTTGCTGAAAGATTAACATATAATATCTTTGCTCATTCAGAAGGATGTTTTAATGTTGTCGAGCGTAATTATATCAAGTCCATGCTTGAAAAAGCAGATTTGAAATTCAGTGACACATTTTCTAAAGAGGAATTACTATTACTTGCTGATTCAATCGATGCAGATTTCCTTGTAAAAGGGACAATAATTGATTATTCGACAGATATTATGGAAAAAAGAAATAATGTGCTTGAAGTATTGATATCTATCATATTCTCAGAGGATGGTTCAACAATTGCAATGTTAAAGCTCCGTAAAGATGTAAAAAATCACCATAAACTCGTCGAATCTATTTCAGCTGAAGCTGGAAAATTGATAGTACATAAAAAAGCAAATCTGCAGAGTATACTTAATCCAGTTACATCTGATACTACCAATGCTCAATAGACAATTTCTCTCAATCGTTGTACTCCCCGACAGTATAAAACTTGGGAAATTTTGTATAAAGAATAACATTTTGCATGTCCTTGACCTGCAGACTTTCGAATCCCAGGAAAAATTAAAAGAATATCTGAATAAAAAAAGACTAAAAAACCTTGCAGTGATTGGAAGTCTCGGAGGTGTACATGTCATAGCAAGATCAATTACACTTTCATCGATAGGACAAGTTGATTTCGACAAGGAAATATTAAAAAACATACAGGAACACATACCCACGTCTGTAAAAGATGAAAACGTCTTGATAAAATTCCAGATCTTAAGTACAAAGTATGACAAGGCGAAAGAGACTGTTGATGTCCTTGTTGCAGTTGCAAAAGAGAATGCAGTAATAACTTTCCTTGAATACATCAGGGGTTTAAACCTTATTCCCTTAATTGTTGATGCAGGAAATACTTCCCTCTTTCTTCCTTTTATTGAGAAATATGAAAAAAAAGTTTCTACTTCTGTCGTTAACATCAACAATAATAGTACAGATATTGTAATAGTAGAGAATGGATTTCCTTATTTTGTCTCTAAGATCGACAATGGTTGGGAAGATTTTTCAAACTCTAAAGCAGAATTCTTCCAAAGATTGAGTTCTGTTTTTGATTTTTATCATTCTGGTCGTGGTAGAAGAAAAAGAATACACAAAATCATTGTGACAGGGAAAAACGATAATGAAGTAAAAAAATTCCTTGAGAAAAAATTTGATTTCCCTGTTAAAACTTCTGATTTCGGAACGAATTCATTGCTGAGATTTCACAATAAATTCGAGAATGTTTCATCCTATGCACATATCATAGGTCTTGGCTTAAAGAGAGTATACCCGGCGCTTTTTGAAATAGATCTCATTCCTGATCAGGAAAAAGAAAATTTAAAATTTAACCTTCTCAAAAGAACCCTAAAAAGAACAACAGTTCTGTTCTTTTTTATCTTATCATTTGGCTCTATTATAATTTTATCTACAAACCTTTTTTACTCAATAAGGGTTTATATTGTATCAAAAAAGGTGGAAGGGATAAAGCCAAAATTGAATGAGGTTTACGAATTAAGTAGCAAGAACAAAACATTGGTGAAAAAACTCTCCGATATTTCGCCATTAATTAAGAATGAAGTAGTTTGGGATAAAGTGCTTTTTGAGATTTCAAAATTGACACCTGAGGAAGTCTGGCTTATATCAGTAAAAAGTAACAATATATTAAAGAAGGGTGATGGTGAAACTATAATAAAGGAGAAGATACTTTACCTTGAGGGTGAGACAACAAAACAATCAAAGATTGACCGTTTCGTATCAAAACTTGAGGATTCTCCACTTTTCAAGTCTATTCAGATTGATAAAATTGAAAAAAAAGAACATATCTCTTTTAAAGTAAAGCTTTCACTGAGATAGTTATTGTAATTTTATCTCTCATATTCTCTTACAATCCCTGTTAATTTTATTTTCTCAGATAAATTGATGTCGAAAATTGTACCTGGTTTTTGTTCCTTTTTATTGAATATTTGATATAGAGAATTTCCAGATTCAGAATCTCATCACCATGAAGCAATCCATTCATATCCTTGTCCAGTATCTCCTTAAAAGACGCATCAGTCGAAGCTGGCTCTTCCCAGAAAAGGAATATAAAATCATCCCCAACTGAGCATAACCTTTTTCCACTTATCACGACACCATTATTTAATTCAAAAATTGAATCGAGCTTTCCAATTTTCGTTCGGAATTTAATTTTCTTCTCCGATACTTCCAAAATTTTATCAGCTCTGAGTATTTTCTCTCTTATCTTATTGAGGTTCACCACTGCCATGTCCTCTAAATAACCCCTTTCCTGTTCCTTTATAATATGTTTTTGTGATTGAATATAGAAGAATAAAACAATGGATATAACAAGCGAAAATATCGTAAAGGTAACAAGTAATTCTATCAAACTGTATCCCTTTCTCACATTTTTATTATACACCTTGTAGCGTTGGGGCTCGTCCCCAACATTATAATGGATTTCCTCTCTCATAAATTTATTATACACCCCTCAAGAAAAAATTCAAGAGTTTTCCTCTCCTATAATGAAAGATTATCTTCCTAAATTTTCTTCTCCCTCGAAGGGAGAAGAATAAGATGAGGATGAGTATTTGTTCCTTACCTACATATGACGGGAGAGGATTAAACTTGTCCTGAGTGGAACGAAGGGCCTGCCCTGAGTGAAATCGAAGGAGAGAGGGTGAAGTATTTTTCACCCCCTCTTTTATTCTCCCCCATCAAGGGGGAGAAAAGCGATGAAAGAAGGGAGAGGAAAGAGGTGGGGAAGGAGATTGTCATTGCGAGTTCCTCTTCCCTGCTCTGCTTATGCAAAGTTTACCCCGTCTGAGAAGAATTCTCTTTACGGGGCAATCTCATAGGATAATTGACCGTTCTCTTCAATTCCCTGTAAACAATAAATGGGGTTGTGTAGGGTATAATCTCTTTAAATCTATTTCAATCCCTGTTAAAACTAAATATTTCTTCATCTCTGTAATCTGCATTTACAATCTGTGTAATCAGAAATTTCGGGCTTTAGAAATTTTAAAAAGAGAAATTGACAAAGATACATTATTATGATAAAATGTATTCATGCCAATCAGGATCACTCGCTCACAGAAAATCAGCATTCTCTATTCATTAGGATTGATAATTCTCTTTATTTTAGTTGTCTTGCTTATATACAACCCTCTTATCAATAATACAATAAAAAAGAGAAGAAAATTACTGATGAGCGAACTAACCTTCAGAAAACACACAACAGAAATTGATGAAATAAAAAGGATAGAAGAAGAGAACATAGTTTTTCAAGAGGAGCTGGAAAAATTTACTGGGATTTATAAGGAAAAGATGACGTCTTCGATACTAAACTCACTCCTTAAGGCATCAAACAGAAGTGGAGTAGAGTTTATATCTATAGAACCCCTTGACATCAGAGAAAAGAATGGTTTTCAATATCTTAAACTTCAGGTAAAAACAAAATCTGGTTTCCACGAAATGGGACGTTTCCTTTCCGAGATTAGAATATTGAAAGGACTATTTTTTGTCGATAACATTGAGTTAGAGAACACGGATAAAACGAGCAATGTCATATCCTCAAAACTTGAAATCTCAGTCTATATACCAATTGAAGAATAGTTCGAGATAAAATATGACTAAAAGGCTTTTCTATTCAATGATTGTTTTCGTTTCTATAATTGTCATTATTCTTGCTGTTGACCTATCCTTATTCCTCAGATTAAAAAGAAAAAAAACAAAGAGAAATATACATACCGAGGAAATGAAATCGGAATCTCTTCTATCAAAAAGAAATAGTTTTCGCTATAAACCATCATTTAAAGATCCATTTCTACCTTTCAATTTTCAGGGTGATACAGCAAAGCTCGATTCAGTAAAGAAAGAAGAAATTTTAACTTTAAAAGGTGTTGTACTTGGTCCAGGTGAACCAGTAGCTGTGATAGAAGATAAATATGGTAATGTCTCGATTCTGAAAAAAGGTGAATCATTCAATGATTTAAAGGTTATTTCGGTTAAAAAAGATAGGGTAAAAGTAAAATATAAGAAGGAAAGCTATAAACTGGAAGTATGGAAAGAATAGTGAAGTAAAGAATTACAAATATGAATTATCTCCTTGTTCCAAAAGACTTGACTTTTGAATATTCTTACTATATATAATTATATATAAGTATGAAACCTTAAATGAAGTTTGAGTTTGATAGGTAAAGGAGTTTATACGTTCAAAGAGTTTGATGCAATTAGAAAAATATAATAGGAGGATAACAATGTCTAAAAGTAAGGTAGACACCATTGAAAAAATTAAGCCAGTTATAGAAGAAATTGTTGAACA
>JAGMEZ010000577.1 GCA_023127905.1 Caldifarciminota bacterium | reverse complement strand
TGAATCTTCTTGCCAAATTACCGGCAGTAGCCGCAGGAATATACCGAATAAAATTCCATGGAGGCGATCGTATTTCCTCAGATCCAACCCTTGACTGGGCAGGTAATTTTGCACGTATGCTTGGTGTTCCTGATCCTACTGGTGAATTTCAAGACTTGATGCGTCTGTATATGGTTTTACATTCAGACCACGAAGGCGGTAATGTAAGCGCCCACACCTGCCATTGCGTTGGTTCTGCGCTCTCTGATGCTTATTATGCAGTATCTGCAGGACTCAATGGATTGGCTGGACCATTGCATGGGTTAGCAAACCAGATGTGTTTGAGATGGGTAATAATGGTTAAAGATAAATTTGATGGTGTTCCGACCGATGACGAATTACGCGATTTCGCATGGGAAACCTTAAATGCTGGACAGGTCATTCCTGGGTATGGACATGCAGTTCTGCGGGTAACTGATCCAAGATTTGCAGCGTTCCATGATTTTGGTGCTAAAGTATGCCCTGACGATACTCTTTACCAGATTGTTGCCAAGGTCTTCAAAGTGATTCCGGGTGTCTTACAGGAACACGGTAAAGCAAAAGATCCATGGCCCAATGTTGATGCTGCCTCTGGTTGTCTGCTTTATCATTTCGGCTTAACAGAGTTTGAGTACTATACAGTACTATTTGGAGTATCAAGGTCAATGGGAATGTGCGCCCAACTTATAATTAGCCGAGCTATGGGTGAAGCGATTGAAAGACCAAAGTCTGTGACAACCGAATGGCTTAAAGATTTTGTCGCAAAGGGTAAATAATCATAAGGAGGAAAAATGGTTCTCAAAGGGAAGGTCTGGAAATTTGGCGATGACATTTCTACGGACCATATCGCCCCTGGAAGATTATTCCATCTAAGAACCAATCTTCCTGAACTCGCAAAACATGTTCTTGAAGATGCAGATCCCGATTTTGCAAAAAAGGTAAAACCTGGTGATATAATCGCAGGTGGGAAAAATTTTGGTCTGGGTTCATCACGAGAACACGCACCAAGGATTATCAAAATCTCCGGTGTTGCATGTGTTCTGGCAAAATCATTTGCACGAATATTCTTCAGAAATGCAACTAACATTGGCTTGCCTGTACTCGAAGTTGATACTGATAGAATTGATGAAGGAGACGAGCTTGAGATAACTCTCAATACAGGTAAAATAATGAATCTTACAAAAAATGAGGAATTAACTGCATCACCATTACCTCCATTTATGCTAAAAATTATAGAGGATGGTGGCATAGAAGAACATATAAAGAAACACGGTGATTTCCAGCTTTAGCTCAACGGGTGAGGCTTCAAGCCTCACAATCAAACGAGGTAAGGCAAGATGCCTTACCTGTTGTGGACATTCAGTAGAGAATATGCTACACCTGCTGAAGATAGGATGAAAGGAGTAGATATGGGTGAAAAAATAACGATTGAAAGTGGAAAAATTAAGGTTCCAGATAACCCTATCATCCCGTTTATAGAGGGTGATGGGATCGGACCCGATATAATGAGTGCCGCAATGATTGTGTGGAATGAAGCTGTTAACATTGCATACAACGGAAAGAGAAAAATTGCTTGGAAGGAAATATTTGCAGGAGAAAAGGCACACGAGAAGACAGGAAAAGTCCTTCCTGATGAGACGTTTGAAGCAATCAGGGAACACATTGTTGCCATTAAGGGACCGCTTACAACACCAGTTGCAGGAGGATACAGAAGTTTGAATGTTACTATGAGAAAGGTACTCGACCTCTATACTTGTGTAAGACCCTGCGGATACTACAAGGGTGTCCCCTCACCTGTTAAGAATCCAGGAGCCCTCAACGTGGTGATATTCCGTGAAAACACGGAAGATGTTTATGCAGGTATAGAATGGCAACAGGGAACACCCGAAGTCAAAAAGGTGATCGACTACTTGAATACTGAGATGGGGACAAATATCAGAGAAGATTCCGGTATCGGCATCAAACCTATTAGTATTACAGGTACAAAAAGGCTTGTAAGAAAAGCGCTCAAGTATGCTATCGATAAAAAAAGGAAGAGCTTGACCCTTGTTCATAAAGGAAATATTATGAAATTCACTGAGGGAGCATTCAAAGACTGGGGTTTTGAACTCGCAAAAGAAGAGTTCAGGGATTGCATAATAACAGAGGATGAACTCTGGGATCAGGTAAAAGCAGATGATGGTGTTACCCCAATGACAAAGCCAGGTGCATTCAAAGATCTGAGAGGGGGAAAAGAAGCAGGGGACCCAGGTAACAGGATTGTCGTAAAAGATAGGATTGCAGATGCTATGTTCCAGCAGGTACTTACCAGACCCGGTGAATACGATATCATTGCTCTTCCCAACTTAAATGGTGACTACCTTTCAGATGCCTGTGCTGCACAGGTCGGTGGTTTAGGAATGGCTCCGGGTGGCAATATCGGCGATTATATTGCCCTCTTTGAAGCTACCCATGGGTCAGCACCAAAATACAGGGGAATGGATAAGGTTAATCCAGGATCTCTTATCCTCTCAGGCGTTATGATGCTGGAGTATTTAGGATGGAATGAAGCAGCAGAATTGATTAAGAGTGCGCTTGAAAAAACCATTCTCGATAAAAAGGTGACATATGACCTGGCACGACAGATGGAAAATGTTAAACCTATAAAAACATCGGAATATGCAAAAGAAATAGTAAGGAGGATGAAATAGAAAAGATAGGAATTTTTTTCGGGTGTACTACACGTTCAGACAAGAAACTGTTTGAAAACCTCAAAAAGTTTCTTGACCAGGCAAGTGTTACATATGAACCGCTTGGAATTGAGGTTTGCTGCGGTGCTCCCGTGCTTCTTTCCGGGGCAATAGAAAAAGCAAAAAAGCAGGCAAAACGAGTCGAGAAAGAAATTGAAGAAAGTGGTGTAGATGTCGTAGTTACCCCCTGCGCACACTGCTACACAACAATTAAAGCAGAACTTCCAAAACTAACCGGTAGAAAAAAACGTAACTATGAAGTTCTGCACCTTTCTCAATTTATACATAAGCTCATCAAGGATGGGAAAGTCAAACTAAAAAACCCTGTAAAGGCAGTTGTATGTTACCATGATCCATGCTATATCGGCAGAAAAGGAGATGGCATTTACGATGAACCTCGTGAGGTTATAAAGGCAATTCCCGGAGTAAAATTTAAAGAAATCGAGTTCTCACACGACGTTTCATCGTGTTGTGGGGGTGGCGGATTGGTCCGTGCCTATCTTCCGCTTCTTTCAATCGAAGTTTCAAAAGATAAAATAGAAAAACAATTTATCCCGGCAGGAGCCGAAGTTCTCGTTTCGAGCTGCCCTTTCTGTTACCAGAATCTCTACGAAGGCGGGGAATCAATTGAAAATATAGAAGTGATGGATATTATCGAACTTCTATTGAAATCTATGGAGTAGATAATGGAAAAAGAATTCAAAGACTATATGAAGTTATTGTACAAAATTAGAAGGGATAAATTTACAAGAACTGCCCTAAATAGAGCAGTTAAATCCTTCAGAATAAAGAGAGATGAAGCACTAAAAGCCTTTCCCCATGTCGAGGAAGAAAAGAAAAAACTACAGGAGACAAAAGACTTTGTTATCAATCATTTTGATGATTTTATCGAAAAAACGGAGAAAAGTGTTAAGACAATGCATGGTAACTTCCACTTTGCTAAGGATAAGGATGAGGCTTTAAAAATATTGAAAGGGATTACCGGAACAGGAAAGACGATTGTGAAAGGAAAATCTATTACTTCTGAAGAGATCGATATGAATGAAAATCTCGAAAAATGGGGAAATACTGTGTATGAAACCGACCTTGGAGAGTTTATCGTACAAAATCTTAAGTCGAGACCGATGCATATCCTTGCACCTGCTGTAAACATTCCTAAAGAGAAGGTTGCAGAACTCTTTTCAAAAATAGCAAATAGAGAGCTTCCTCCTGACCCAAAAAAATTAACAGAATTTGCCCGCGAGTATCTACGAGACAAGTATATGGAGGCAGACATCGGAATCAGCGGTGCAAATGCAATAACTGCCGATACTGGTTCGGTTTTTCTCTTTGAAAATGAAGGTAATATCCGGTTTGCCACGAATGCACCCGATGTTCATGTAGTCTTCTCAGGAATTGAAAAAATCCTTCCAACACTTTCTGACGGTTTCAGATTGCTTGAAGTTGTATCCCGTTATGCTGGATATCTTGCGATGACCTATGTGTCCATCGTTTCGGGTCCGAGTAAGACAGGAGATATCGAAAAAACAATCGTTTACGGAGCACATGGGCCACGAGAATTTCATGTAATTCTTTACGATAGCGGCAGGAGTGAAGTTGCCAAAGACCCGGTTCTCGCACCAATATTAAGATGTGTACGATGCGGAGCCTGTATGTACGAATGTGCAATATACCCGATAACAACAGGATACTGGGGATACAAGTATATGGGTGGGATTGGTATTCCCTGGACTGCTTGCATCTCAGGTGGCGTTGAAAAGGCTGCGCCAATGGCATTCACCTGCACTCTTTGTGGTCGATGCGTAAAGTACTGTCCAATGGAAATAGACGTCCCTGAAATTGTGCAGGAAATTAGAGAAAAACTGTATAAAGAAGGATTAGTTCCACCATTCATAAAGAATATGGTTGAAACAGTGATGAAGGATGGTGTTCCATATTAAACCGTTAAGTAACGCAGAGCAAGCTCTGCTATTCCAATAATAAATTGGGTAGCGAAACTTGTCTTGCAAAAAGGAGGTTGAGATGGCAGATTTCACTAACATTAAAGTTGATGTTTTAAGAAAATTCACCGAGGATATCTTTATTAAACTCGGTGTTCCTGAAGAGGATGCTAAAATAACTGTAGATGTACTGCTTGCTGCAAACAGGAGAGGTATCAATTCCCATGGAGTAGCCCGATTAAAGCGATACGTTGGCTACATCAAAGACAACAAGATGACCCCCAAAACTGAACTTTCAATTATTAAAGAAACACCTGTGTCCATTCTTGCATCTGCAAATAATGGAATCGGTCAGGTTGCAGGATATAAGACTATGAATATGGTCATCAACAAAGCAAAGGAGAACGGACTCTGTTTTGCTACCGTGAAGGAATCCAATCACTACGGGATCGCAGGATATTATTCAATGATGGCGTTAAAGTATGACCTACTCGGTATCTCGTTAACAAATTCTGCTCCCCTCGTTCTCCCGACCTTTGGGAAACAAGCAATTCTCGGCACAAATCCCCTCAGTATCGCCGCTCCTACAAAGAATGAACGCCCCTTTGTTCTCGATATGGCAACGAGCACAGTTCCAAGAGGAAAACTGGAAGTTTATAACAGAATGGGGAAACAAATTCCCGATGCGTGGGCAACAGACGAGAAAGGAAATCCTTCGACCGATGCTGCAAAGATACTCGACAACATGCTGAACAGAAAAGGCGGAGGACTTCTTCCGTTAGGTGGTGCCATGGAAGAAATGGGAAGCCATAAAGGATACGGACTTTCTGCAATGGTCGATATACTCAGTGGTGTTCTATCAGGTGGTGCATTTGGATCCATAATCTATTCAAACAAGCAGGCTGCAGGGGTATGCCATTTCTTCGGTGCCATTAATCCAGATATCTTTACATCAAAAGATGAATTTAAGGAAAATATGGACAAATTCATTGGTATTATGAGGGATTCAGAAAAGGCAGAAGGTAGGGACAAAATTTATATTGCTGGAGAAAAAGAATTTTCAAAAGAAGATGAACAGGAGGAAACTGTTTCGATCTCCAATAAAGTTGTTGAAAATCTGAAAGAGATTGGAAATGACGTAGGTATCGAAGTTAAATTCTAAGTAGTAGGGAGTATGCAGTAAGGAGTAAGCAAAATATAAAGAATAAAAAAAGTCTAAGGCTACAAAGACTAAGGTTTAAGGTTAAAAAATCAATAAGAAGCTAATAAGTAAAATCTATAGCCAAAGCAGTTTTCTGAAATAAAATGAAATGTAAAGAATGTGGCAAGATATTTGACAATAAAAATTTCTTATTTTGTCCTTTCTGCGGAGAGAAAATAGGAGAGAAACCACCTGCAGTAGTTTCAGTAAAGAAATCCCATGACTATAGGCTTCATGGAAAAATGAAAATGGCAGCAGAAGAGATTGAGAAGGCTCTCTCGGTTGACTTAAACAACCCTTTCTATCACAAAATTGCGGGAGACCTCTACTATCTGATGGGAAATGTGAGTAAATCCATTAAAGAGTTCGAAATTGCCATAGGCTTAAAAAAGGATTTTGCAGATGCTCACTACGCGCTGGGAATAGCATATTACAGAAAAGCCTGTTTGAAAGAAGCAATAGAACAATTGGAAAAGACACTTGAGATAAACAAGGATTTTTCTATGGCTGATTACTGGCTTGGTCTTAC
>JAGMEZ010000576.1 GCA_023127905.1 Caldifarciminota bacterium | reverse complement strand
CTTTTGGATCTATACTATATCGTTGAAGTAAATTATCAATCTTCTTCAACTTATATCTCCATTACCTCTTTTTCTTTTTCTTCAACAATCTTATCCATCTGTTCGGTATACTCATCAGTTATTTCTTGAATCTCTTTTATTCCACGCTGCGCATCATCCTCCGAGAACTGGCCAGATTTTTCTCCGTTTTTAAAATCATCATTGCATTCCCTTCTAACATTTCTAATTGAAATCTTTCCTTCCTCACCAAGTTTTTTTACAAGTTTTACAAGTTCTTTTCTTCTTTCTTCAGTTAATGGTGGGATAGGTAATCTGATCGCCTTACCATCATTGTTAGGTGTCAATCCGAGATCAGACTGGAAGATGGCTTTTTCAATTTCAGGAAGAAGATTCTTATCCCAAGGTTGAATTAAAAGTAATCGGGCTTCAGGAACACCAATATTTGCAATCTGTTTTAACGGAACCTTTGACCCGTAACATACAACTTTTATACCCTCAACAAGTGCGGTTGTTGCTTTCCCGGTTCTTATTCTTACAATTTCATTAGTAACAGAATCAATACTCTTTTTCATTTTCTCACGAGCCTTTTCCTCAATCTCTTTTGTGTTCATTATTCCTCCTTTGTATAATCAGATCCTATCAGATACTATGCTTCCCAAGTTATCACCTGACAATATCCTTGAAAGAAACCCCTTTTTCAATATATTAAACACAAATATTGGTAATTTATTAATCATAGCGAGTGAGAAAGCAGTAGTATCCATGACTTCAAGACGTTGTTCGATAACATACTGATAAGTTAGTTTTTCGAAAAATTTTGCGTCTTTGAACTTATTCGGGTCTTTATCATATACTCCTTTTACCTTTGTTCCTTTAAGGATTATTTCTGATTCGATCTCTAATGCCCTGAGAACACCAGCAGTGTCTGTTGTAAAGAATGGATTACCTGTCCCACATGCAAATATTACAATTCTTCCTTCTTCAAGGTATTCTATTGCTTTTCTCCTTATAAAGGGTTCAGCAAGTTCAATAAAAGGTATCGCACTCATTACACTTGTCGGAATTTTAGCATTCTCAAGTGCATTCCTTAGGAGTGATGCGTTAAATAATGTAGCTAACATTCCCATATAATCGGCAATCACACGATTAAATGAGAAATCTTTAACTGCATCTTTTCCTCTGAAAACATTTCCACCACCAATGACTATTCCAAGTTCTACATTAAGATCATAGGCATCTATGATTTCATCCCTTAAATTGTTTAATGCAGTTTTGGAAAATCCAAATTTATTTTTTCCAGAAATTATTTGTCCACTCAATTTAAGAAGGATTCTTTTATACTTTGAGATCATGAAATAATCCCTTAAATCACCTCTCCGATTTGGAACCTTGAAAATCTTTTAATAGTTATATTTTCACCAATTTTTGATATATAACTTTTTATATGGTCTCCAACAGTGATG
>JAGMEZ010000575.1 GCA_023127905.1 Caldifarciminota bacterium | reverse complement strand
AAGGACTTATCAATGATCTTAACATTGCCTAATTGTCCTGCCTCTGTTATCTTGGCTTCCTCGTATTTTTCCATTAGCATTTCATAGATGTTATCATTGATCTTATATACTCTTTCAAGCTGTGCCAGTTTAAGTTCCTTTGCAGGTAGTTTTAAAAATTGATTTTCATACAAGGTTATTATTCTTCCAATTGCAGATTTTTTAGCTTCAAGAGAAACTATCTCTACTTCAAGTTCTGCCAATTCTTCTGTTATTTTCTTGTTTATAGCGAGGAGGTCTCCATTCTCAGCATCTGACGATATAAGTTTCGTAACCTCTTTCCGAAGGTGAGTTTTTGTATCTTCAGTAAGGGATTTGATTCTTTTCATCTTTGGATGTTCATCAGTCAAACCCTGGAGAAGGTAGTTGGAATATTCAGTTTCATACTTTATCAGTTTTTCCCTCAGATTTATTATTATGGGGTTTTGAATCTCTGTAATATCTGCTATTAGATTTTTCTGATTCTTCTGATACTTGTCCTTCAAGAAACTTAACCTTTTCTTTTTTGTCATGTACTCTGCATTTGCTTCGTTAAATTTTTTATCAAAAGATGACATCTTGGCAAATAATGCCACACCTTCGTTCGAAAGTGAGAAAACCCTGTTTTTCTCTTTGAATATCCTGAGAGAATCTGCTGATTCCTTTAGATTATTTTCTACAATCTTAAGCTGTTCTTCAAGAAATTTTCGTACTTCACTAACTGCACTTCGTGCAGTAATTCTGGATTGTTCCAGAAGGTTTTCAGCAACAGTATTTGCAATTATTGCTGCTTCTTCTGGACTTGTAGAATGAACAAGGACGTTTACTATATCAGTTCTTTCAATCGGTTTAACGATTATGTTGTATGCCAGAAAAGTGATTGGATCAGGATCAATAAAGATGGGAAGGTTTTTGTCTATATGTTCCTCTTTGATTTTATCAATGACAAGTTTCAGATTCGTACGTGATTTTAAAATTTGTGCTTGATTTTGAATGAAGTTATCCCGTGCACCGGTATACTCCCAGGGTGAAAGAAATGTCTCTTTACCTTCAGGGATTTGCTGGATGAGAATACTTGTATATGCTTCGTAGATTTTAGGAGATAGAAATGTGTAGATGATAGTAAACATAAGTGTTGCACCAACCGCTGTTCCCATGACAAGTCTCCTTCTCCACAGAACCTTCAGATATGCAACAATATCAATATGTGTTTCTTTTTCTTCTTCTTTACCTTTTCTGTGTTTCATTTTCCGAAAATTTGATAGTATACAGCAACGATCATACTTATCTGTGCGACAAATCTGACAAAAGTGCTGAATGAGTAAAATTTTGATGGTATAATCTCTATGATGTCTCCTGGTTTTAGGATAACTTTCTCTTTATCTCCTTCAAGGAGCGCCTTTTTCAGATTTATCGTGAAGAGAGAATCTTTTTCAATCCCTTTTCTGATCATCCTTATTTTTGAAAGATCTGCATTTTCAGTTGGACCTCCTGCAAGAGAAAGCAACGTGACAACATCACTCTTCTCGGGCAGTGAATAGAGTCCAGGACTTTTTACCTGTCCCCAGATCTGAACACTAATCAACAATTCATCTCCTTCACCGAGATAAATGTAATAGCCAGCAGATTGTGAGGATTCACCCACTTCATTCCCAGCATGCAGGTATAAATTTAATGAAAAAACAAAAAGAATTATTAGAGTTAAACTCTTCATATTTTATTAGTTATAATTGGTTATATTATACAAAAATATTACAATTTTGTCAAGGGAAAAAGAATTTTTTCCTCTTTTTTAAACGATATAATATTAATTTTAAATACTTATCTGCATAACTCACATAATGAGACAAAAATCCTCATTTTATTGTTGAGGAGGGACAGGTCCCCCTCTTAAACTGTCTAAATAAGAGTTTTTGGTCATTTAACAATGTTCTTTGGCTAAAAAAGGCTTGACTTTTACCTGTTTTACTGATATATTTAAACGAGTCTTAATATGGGGTTGATGTTTGAAAACACGGGGGCGAATGGTCTCGACAGTGGTATGTGTTCTGATGGTTGCATGCCGAGGTGCCACAACCTCGTAAAAAGTGGCAAAAGTCTAATTGGCACAAGCCAAGTTGCATTTGCTGCATAAAGCAGCAAACATCTTCCCGGACTTTGTCTGTTGAGTCTGGAGAAGGTGACGGGATAACAGACTGGTTTTTCTAACCCACCTCTGTTAGAAGAGTGAGATTTTATGAGGTTATACCTTTAGGGAATCCTGTTCGGAGGAGTCTCTTTAGGTGAAATTAATATCCGAAAAAAGCATGTAGTAGCTGTCAGTTTGCTTCCTCTGGACGTGGGTTCGATTCCCACCGCCTCCATAAAATCAGCAAATAGCAAAAAGAGAGAAAAATTAAATGAGAATTTTCAAATTACAAGATACAAATCACAAACAATACCTTAAAAAAGACAATTACCAAACCACAATGAACAAATTACAAACAATACCTTAAAAAAGACAATTACCAAACCACAATGAACAAATCACAAACAATACCTTAAAAAAGATAATTACCAAACCACAATGAACAAATCACAAACAATCTACAATTCCAAAATCGTAATAAAGTTTCTTTGGTTTTTGGTATTGGGATTTATTCGTTTTTAGTTTTGAAAGGGGGTAAGATATGAAAATTAC
>JAGMEZ010000574.1 GCA_023127905.1 Caldifarciminota bacterium | reverse complement strand
GACAAGGTTAGTTTCCTCTCAAATCTAAGAACATCAATGGCAAGTGGAATAACAACGGCACGCGGTGTGTGCAAAAAAACCCGTGGGATAATTCCTGATGTAATTAATTCCGGGCTTGAGCATTTTGAAAGAGGTGAGGAGACAATGAGAAGGAGTATAGAAGCTCGTGCGCAGAGACGAATACATGATGCTGAGAAGTATCTGGGTGGACTTGCTACGATTGTTGGAATTGCACCCTTGATTGGATTTCTTGGAACTGTTATCGGAATGATTAAGGCATTTATGAAGATAGAATTTCTCGGGGGTAATGTTAATGCAAGCGTTCTTGCAGGTGGAATATGGGAAGCACTTATCACGACAGCTGCGGGTCTTGCCGTTGGAATTGTTGTTTATATCTTCTATAATTACTTTGTTGGAAGGGTGGAATCACTCTCAAGGGAGATTTCAGAGGTAACAGAAGACGTTTTGGATATATATCGTTCAGGACGGAGGACAGAATGAAGCTCGAAACACGATATAAGAGAATGACAGCGCTTAATCCAATCTCCATTGCCGATATTGTCCTTCTCCTGCTCATCTTTTTTCTTCTTACATCAACCTTTGTAATCCAACAGGGAATCCGCGTTAAACTACCAAAAGCATTCAGTGAGGAATCTGCTACCCCTGACAGGATAATGATAACAATGACCAAGGAAGGACAGCTCTTTCTTGAAGATGGACTTGTAGGTTTGGACAAGCTTGAAGTGCTTTTAAAGGAAACTATAGAGGAGTTGGGAAATCCTCTTGTTGTCATTCGAGCAGACAGGACAATCATAATCGAGAAGGTTGTTCGTGTAATGGATATTACACGAGAGGCAGGTGCTGGGAAACTTCTTATTGCCACCGAACCTATAGAGAAATAAAAGACAGTTAGAAAGTCTGAAATTTGGAAAATGGAAATTAGGAAAATCTGAAATTTCAGGATGAAGAACAATAAATTGTTTCATTAGTTTGATTTGTTAAAAATCGACGGACTAAACGATACTAACGCTTGAAACGAACGAAACGAAAATAACGAAATAAATCTGTGTAATTATGAGAAATTCTATGGTAAAAAAAACATCGAGATTGCTTCGAGAGAAATTATGGGAGAATACTCGCAATGACATAATCAATGGAAAACAGGTAGCCGCAGGCTTTAGCCTGCGATTGATTAACATTGTAAGACTTCCTCGCGAGATAATCGAGACTTTGAAGTCTCTCCTACACCTAAGACCAATAGATTTTCGAATCCTGATCTGTATGAGGGATTTCCTAACCCCGGTAATTGAAAATAAGAATTTCGTATTTTCGCATTTTCGATATTTACCTCAACCTTATGTTAGAAATGTGAGGTGATAAAAATGGGAATGAGAAGAGGAATTTTATATTCTGTTCTGTTTCACCTTTTTCTTGTTTTAATATTCTCAATTGTAAACTGTGACCTTAACATTAAGCCGCCTGAGCCGATGGAGCTGGGAATCAGTATACTTACAGAGGAGGGTATGTTTGAGGAAGAGGGGATGAGTACCGCAGCAGGAACACCCGAGGAAGGAGGGATTGTTCCCGTTGATGTGCCTGAGTCAATTGCGCCACCAATTAAGGACGAGAAAACTTCGGTTACGAAAGACGATAAGTTGAGTGAAGGGGTACTTGATACGCTCCTCTCAGAGATAGGGGAAACAGGTAAGGAACTCAAACCAAAGGTATCGACTACCGGGGACGAAAGCCTTGGGGTTGGCGGAAAGAAAGGGATGCCCTTTTCTATCACCGGTACGTTATCAAAAAGGAAAATACTCAAGAAAGTTCTGCCGCCGTACCCGGCCGGTTATGAGGAGAGAACAAAGGTTGTGGTGAAGATTACAGTAAAACCCGGAGGAAATGTAAAAAAGTTACTTCTCATAAAGACAGGTGGGGAAATTTTTGATCACGTAACGCTTGAGGCACTGCGGGAATGGAAATGGGAACCACTTCCTTCCAATACAGAGCAGGTTGACCAGGAAGGAACCATTACCTTCTACTACGAACTAAAGTAGAAAAGAGGTTCTTTATGATTAACGGAAAAATTTTGTTCTTTATCTATTTTGCTTTTTTGGTTTTGGTATCATGTAAACAACAAAACAAAATAGATGAATCAATCCCGCTATTTCCTGTTTTCAAGGACGGGAAATATGGTTATATTAACAAGACGGGAAAGATAATTATTAAATTGCAGTTCGATGGTAATGAAGGGTTTTCTGAAGGTTTTGCACAGGTAAATATTGGTGGCAAAAGAAACCATTTAGGGCTAATTGAAGGTGGCAAGTGGGGTTATATTGACAGTAAGGGGAAAATGGTTATTGAGCCCAAGTTCGACGATTCCCGTCCCTTTAACGAAGGGCTTGCAGCGGTGGAGATTGATGGAAAGTGGGGCTATATCGATAGAACGGGAAAGATTGTCATCGAACCTCAGTTTGATTGGACAAATTACTTTTCTGAGGGGTTGGCACAGATAAATATTGGCTGTATGAGAGACAAATATGAAGGAATCAGGGGAGGGAAATGGGGGTATATGGACAGTAACGGTAAGATAATCATTAAAATGCAATTCGACAATGCTGCACCTTTTTCTGAAAGCCTGGCAGCTGTAGATATTAGTGGAAAGTGTGGCTATATTGATAAAACGGGAAAGATGGTTATTGAATTGCAGTTCGATGATGCTTGGACTTTTTCTGAAGGTTTGGCACAGATAAATATTGGTGGTATGAGGGAAAGAGATCATCAAGGATTAGTCGAGGGTGGTAAGTGGGGCTATATCGATAGGACAGGGGAGATAGTCATAGAGCCTCAGTTCGATTGGACAGGTTGGTTTTCTATGGGGTTTGCACCAATAAATAGTGACTATAAATGGGGTTATATCGATAGGACAGGAAAGATAGCCATTGAACCTAAGTTCGATTATGCAGGTGAATTTTCCGAGGGGTTAGCATCGATAAAACTTGATTACAAGTGGGGTTATATTGATAAGACGGGGAAGATAGTCATCAAACCGCAGTTTGATGATGCCCGACCATTTTTCGAAGGGGTAGCAGAAGCATGGATCGATGGTAATTGTTGTTATATTAACAGAACTGGAAAGTATATTTGGGAATCTGCACAATAATAATAATTTTTGTTGACTTCTGACTTAGTTCTTGGTAAAATTACAACAGATAATATGAAAATGATATTCGTGAAAGATAGGGCATTTACGGCTATATTTCTCATTTTTTTATTTCTGGTTCCATCTTTTATTTTTTCGCAGGCAGGTATTGAAGTAGTAGTAGATTTAGAAATTTTAGCCCCTACTGAAATTAATGCTTTTGATACACCGAACGATGCCGGTGAGAATATAACAGTTACCTGGGAGACACCTGAAGATCCTTCCGGTATTATTGTCGGATATGAAATATTCAAAAGTGAAAATAAAGAGACTGGATTTACTATGGTTAGTTTCGTTGGAAAGGGTACTGGAGAATTCAAAAACAGGACGCAGGATAAAGTTGTCTATTACTATAAGGTAAGGGCAAAGACAGAGGATTGTAAGTTTTCGCCCTTCTCTGAAATTTCCGAGGGTGTGGTATCACGACCTCAGCTTTTTCATACAGGTAGGATTAATGTTCTTGTTGCTGTAGTGGTATTTTTATGCTTACTTATGTTTTTTGTTTCGACTGCCAGGAAGGGGAAATCACTTTTTATAAGGCGGATTGCGGGTCTTGATGCTTTGGATGAGGCAGTTGGCAGGGCGACAGAGATGGGGAAACCAATTCTCTACGTTCCCGGACTCAGCTCGATGAGCGATGTTGCAACGATTGCCTCCATCAATATACTTGGACCCGTTGCAAAAAAGGTAGCAGAATATGAGAGTATGGTTCTTGTTCCTTGCGCGGATCCAATCGTTATGACGGTTGCGCATCAGGTTGTTAAGGAATCCTTTCTTGAGGCAGGTAGACCCGATGCCTTCAATGAAGATATGGTATTCTTTCTTACTGATAGTCAGTTTGGGTTTGTAGCAGCGGTTGACGGTATTATGGTAAGGGAGAAACCTGCAACAAATCTCTTCCTGGGTATGTTCTGGGCGGAGTCGCTCATCCTTGCAGAGACGGGTAATATGACTGGAGCTATCCAGATTGCAGGAACCGATGCCGTTTCGCAGTTACCGTTCTTTGTAACTGCCTGTGATTATACCATTATTGGTGAAGAACTCTATGCAGCAAGTGCATATCTTTCAAAGATTCCTGTTCTTGTTGGTAGTCTTAAGGCACAGGATATAGGGAAAGCTTTCCTTATTATTGTTATCTTTGCAATGTTCATACTTTCCATTGTAAATACAGGATTTTTTCTTGCTATAGCTACAAGAAACACTTTCCTTTCACGAATAATCGAATTCTTTCAGGGATTGTTTAACGTATGATTTGAGTGTTCACCGTATTAAATTAATCAGAGATTTAAAATTTTTAGAATCTCATTTTTTCTCTTGACAGACAGATTGATTTCTGATAGAATTAATTGATGGATAATATGGGAAAGGATATTTGTGAGAAATAGGGCATTTACGGCTATATTTCTCATTTTTTTATTTCTGGTTCCATCTTTTATTTTTTCACAGGCAGGTATTGAAGTAGTAGCAGTAGAGGATACTCTCATTTCCCTGCCTGATACCCTTTCAGAAATTATAGCCCCTACTGAAATTAATGTTTTTGATACACCTAACGATGCCGGTGAGAATATAACAATTACCTGGGAGATAACTGAAGATCCTTCTGGTATCATTGTAGGGTATGAAATCTTCAGAAGCGAGGATAAAGAAACCGGATATGAAATAACAGGGTTTGCTGGAAAGAAAACTGAAGAATTCAAGAACAGGACGAATAATGGTGTTGTCTATTACTATAAAGTAAGAGCAAAAACATCAGATGGTAAATTTTCACCATTCTCCGTAATATCCGAAGGTGCAGTATCACAGCCCCAGTGGTTCCACACCGGGAGAATTAACGCTCTTGTTGCCGTTGTGGCATTTGTTTCCCTTCTCCTCTTTTTCGTTTCAACGGCGAAGAAAGGCAAATCACTTTTTATTAGAAGAATTGCAGGTCTCGATGCCCTTGATGAGGCTGTGGGGAGGGCAACGGAGATGGGGAAACCCATACTCTACGTTCCGGGTTTAAGTTCAATGAGCGATATTGCTACTATTGCCTCTATTAATATACTTGGTCCAGTGGCAAAGAAAGTAGCAGAGTATGAAAGCACAATTATTGTGCCTAATAGAGACCCAATTGTGATGACTGTAGCAAGACAGGTTGTAAAAGAATCGTTTCTTGAGGCAGGAAGGCCGGATTCCTTTAATGAGGATATGGTTTTCTTCCTCACGGACAGCCAGTTTGGTTTTGCAGCTGCGGTTGATGGCATTATGGTCAGGGAGAAACCTGCAACCAATCTTTTCCTTGGGATGTTCTGGGCAGAGTCCCTTATTCTTGCGGAAACGGGTAATATGACAGGTGCAATACAGATTGCAGGAACGGATGCAGTTGCACAACTTCCGTTTTTCGTTACTGCTTGTGATTATACAATTATTGGAGAGGAACTTTATGCAGCAAGTGCTTATCTATCAAGAGCACCGCTGCTTGTTGGGAGTCTTAAGGCACAGGATATGGGCAAGGCAATACTTGTCGTTGTTGTAGTTATCGCATTTATTTGCGCTATCGTAAATACAGGATTTTCTCTTACAACACACACCCCCAATGCCGTATTATCGAAGATAATAGAGTTTGTTCAGAGTTGGTTTAAAGTGTAAAAGGAAACAATGAGAAGAAAGATACCTCTTGCAATAGCATTTGTTTTTGGGATTATTATGATAATTCAGTTCTTTATCCCGCATCGTATTTCGGTAGAGTTTTACAGAAATATGCTCAATGCGCTTGTGATTGTTGGTATCTTCTATTATATACTTGCTGTAAGCAGTCTTATTCGCGTTCACAGAGGAAAGATAAAGAGAAAAAAACCCGGTTGGGGTTACAGTTATGTTACACTTATATCTCTTGTCGTGACAGCAGTGATCGGAGTGCTTGGTGGAGCATATCAGGCTACGCGTATAACTTCCTGGTTTGTACAGCATTTTCACTGGCAAATAGAGCAGGGTACAGGTTTGATGGTGATATATACTTATATCCAGATACCAATGGGTGCCACGATGTTCTCGCTGCTTGCTTTCTTTATCGCTTCGGCTGCTTTCAGAGCATTCAAGGCAAGGAGTTTAACTGCCGTGCTTCTACTTGTCACAGCATTCGTAGTAATGCTTGGAAGGGTTCCCATCGGTGCATTGCTTACAAGAAGATTGCCAGAAATTTTCCACCTAACTAATATTGTTGAATGGATACTCAAGTATCCTAATATGGCTGCACAGAGGGGAATACTTATGGGTATAGGGTTGGGAATGATTGCAACTTCACTCAAGATTATTCTTGGTATAGAACGGGGTTACCTTGGAGGAGGGGATTAATGAGATTCTGGGAAAAGGTAATGAAATTGGACAGAAGATGGATTTTTCTTCTGATTGGTCTTGCCGTTTTAATTCCTTTCCTGAAACCATTAAAACTGCCTTTAACTATTACAAAACCAGCAAAAGATGTTTTCGATGCTGTAGAAAATATTCCACCAGAAGGTCCTCCTTTACTTATTGCCACTGACTATGCACCATCGACGGCACCGGAACTTGATCCGATGCTCTATGCTTTACTCAGACAATGTTTTACCTCAAAGAGACGAGTAATATTACTTGCCCTGTATCCTCAGGGTGCAGGAATGGCACAGGCAGGTCTTGATTTTATTTTACCTGAATTTCCGGAGGCTAAAAGCGGTGTTGATTATGTATTCCTTGGCTATCAGCCAGGTATTCAAGCGATTGTTATGTATATAGGTGAAGATGTTAGATTAGCGTTTCCCACGGATGCTTATGGTATTCCGCTTGATAGTCTTCCAATGATGAAGAATATCCGTAACTATGATGATATTGCTTTGATTATTGATCTGGCGGGTTCAAGCATTCCCATAACCTGGGTTACCTATGCAGTTGCTCGTTATGGAGAACTTATGGCGGTTGGAGTGACTGCGGTTAGTGCAGCACAGTATTACCCATACCTTGATTCCGGGCAATTTGTCGGCATGCTTGGAGGTTTGAAAGGCGCAGCTGAATATGAGAAATTAATAAAGCAAAAAGGATATACAAAGGCACGAGAGATTGCAACAATCGGTATGGATGCGCAATCGATAGCACATCTTGTTATTCTTTTCTTGATAATAATTGGAAATATTGCGTTTTTTGCAAGTAAGAGCCACAAGAAAAAAGGGGGACCAATAGGTAGTTAGATTATGAAAGAAAGAAAGGGTCTTATTATTGGTTCGGTCATAATGATTGCGATTTTTGTTCTTATGTTCATAAAGGGTGAACCCTCGAAAAGCATTATGGTCTGGATAGCAGCGATATTGACACTCTCAATCTATTCCTTTCTTTATAAGGATAATGTATTTTATAAGTTTGCAGAACACTTATTTGTCGGTGTCTCGGTTGGCTACAGCGTCAGTGTTGTATGGCAGAATGCATTTATCAGAAGGGTTTTTGACCCATTGTTCATTACAAGAACATACATTGTAAATGACAAATTTAGTTTATACTTGTTTCTTGGAATAGTTATTCCCACATTACTCGGGTTGCTTATGCTCTCCATATTTACAAAAAAGCAAGCCTGGTTAATAAGGATTCCCATTGCATTTGTTGTCGGTTCTTATGCTGGAATGGGGATTGCACCCTCATTCCAGGCAAATATCTTTGAGCAGACAAGAAGCACCCTTTATGTTACGCTTTCGATCAGCGCTTCCATAATGATCGTAGGGGTTATATCTACACTTGTTTATTTCTTCTTCTCAAAAGAACACAAAGGTCTTCTCGGAAAAACCGCCAATCTCGGTATATGGTTTATAATGATCGCATTTGGAGCTTCGTTTGGATATACAGTTATGGCTCGTATCTCGTTACTTATTGGAAGGATGCAATTCCTTCTCCATGACTGGCTTGGAGTTATAAAATGAATGTTCTTTTAGCATTTTTGTTTCTCATACAACAATCACCCGATTCGCTTCAATCAGATACAACTAAGGTTATTGAGGTTGTTCGTCCTGCACCACCAACAGATGTAATTGCAATGGATACACCAAACGATGAAGGTGAAAGTATAGCCTTACAATGGACAATTTCAAAAGACGATGGAGATGGCTTAAACAGTGTAATACTTTACAACGTTTTCAGGGCACCGTCAAAGGAGGGTCCTTTTGATTACATAGGGACTGTTGGGGCTGGGAGAACTGGATATGATGACCAGGATGTTGAAAAGGATAAGGTCACGTACTATTATAAGGTGAAGTCACAGACAAAAGACAAAGTTGAATCCGAAGCATCAAACGTGGCATCGGCTCAGTCTTTTCCTCAATGGTTCCACCATGGTAGATGGAATTATTTAATCTTTGGAGTTTTATTTACATTCTTCTTTGCCTTTTATTTATCGAGGGCGAAGGTGAAAGGGACGAAGCTTTTTATACGTAAAATAGCCGGTCTTGATGCCGTTGAGGAGGCAGTAGGCAGGTCCACAGAGATGGGGAAACCTGTTCTATTCTGCCCTGGAATAGGTTATTTATATCACATTGCAACAATTGCAGCATTAACCATTCTTGGAAAGATTGCCAAAAAAACAGCAGAGTATGAAACGAGGCTTATAATGCCCAACTATGATCCTCTTGTTATGACTGCTGCACAGGAGATAGTCAAGCAGTCATATACAGAGGCTGGAAGACCGGATAATTTTAATGAGAAGGATATATTCTATCTTACGCAAGACCAATTTGGGTTTGCTGCAGGCGTTGACGGTATAATGATAAGGGAAAAGCCTGGGGCTATATTCCTCCAGGGGGTCTTCTATGCAGAATCCTTGATACTTGCTGAGACAGGACATTCGGTTGGTGCTATCCAGATTGCAGGCACTGACCGTGTAACACAGCTTCCATTTTTCATCTCAGCATGTGATTATACACTAATTGGCGAGGAGATGTTTGCAGCATCAAGTTATCTTTCACGTGACCCTGTTATGCTGGGAACCATCAAGGGCGAGGATACTTCTAAAGTTGTCATTATTGCGGTTATTATTATTGGAACCATTATGGGTATACTTGGAGGTCTTAATATTGGTCCATTCGGAACATGGTTTCTGAATCTTGTAAACTGGTTTACAAGGGGTTAAAGAATGAGAAGACAGATACCTCTACTGCTTACGTTTCTAACTGGTGTTGCCATTATCATCGCCTTTTTTATCCCACACAGACCATTTAACGAAGTACAGGACATTCTCATTGACTGGGCAATTATCATTACAGGGTTTGCACTGCTTCTCGGTGTCCATAGTCTACTCAGAAAACATATTACACACATACAAAGAAAAGACTCAGGATGGGGATTCAGTCTAATTCTTACATTCTTCTTTATTGGAGTGTTTGTTGCCGGGATTATTTCTGCATTTCAGTATAAGGGTTATTCCCTCACTCCCGGTTCCTCCCTGTACTTTGTGTACGATTATATGGTAATCCCACTGTCTGCAACAATGTTTGCCCTTCTCGCCTTTTTTATTGCTTCTGCGGCATACCGAGCCTTCAGGGCGCGAAGGCTAAATGCAACCTTGCTTCTTGTTGCGGCGGTTATTGTTATGCTTGGAAGGGTACCCATTGCAGAGAATGCATTCTTTAAATTTTTAACCAGGTTCAGTGACTGGTTTATGTTCATACCACAGATGGCTGCAAAAAGGGGAATATGGATAGGAATTGCGCTTGGTGCATTTGCTATGTCACTAAGGATAATCCTGGGAATTGAGAGGACGTATTTACAATGAGTATATGGGAACGATTATCGAAAATTGACAGGAGAATCATTTATCTACTCCTTGCTCTGGTAATTATTATTCCCATTGTCTTCAGGATACCCTCTACCGTTGCAGTATCAGAATCGGCACAAATGGCGTACGATGTATTAGACGGTCTTCCTGCTGGGACACCGGTTTTATTCTCAACAGATTTTGACCCTGCGAGTATGCCGGAGTTACGTCCTATGATGACTGCTGTCCTGCGGCATGCTTTTAAGAAGAAACTCAAAGTGATAATGATGGGACACTGGCCAACTGGTATTCCACTTTCGACCATTATACTCGAAGAGGTTGCTCAGGAATTCGATGTTGAATATGGTGTTGACTATATAAACATTGGATACAGACCCGGTGCAGGGCTTGTAATGATACAGATGGGAAGAGAGATAAGGAGTGTCTTTGACATTGATATAACAGGTGAACCTCTTGATTCATTTCCAATGATGAAACCGATTCATAATTATAGTGATATTGGACTTGTTGCCTGTTTTGAAGCTGGTGATATGGGTGAAATTTGGGCACGGTATGCATGGGGAAGATTTGGTGTGAGAATTATTATGGGGACAACAGCAGTTGTTACACCAGACATTTACCCTTATCTTGGTTCACGCCAGATAGAGGGTCTTATAGGCGGCATGGCAGGTGCAGCTGCATATGAGAAACTTATAGAGCATCCTGATAAAGCGATGATAAGAATGTCTTCCCAGGCTTGGGCACACATACTAATCGTTCTGTTTATTGTTATTGGAAACATTGGATTCTTTATGATGAGAAGGATAGAAAGAATAAAGAAGAAAAGGACTGAATAATGGGACAGATAATCGGTATCTGGATTGCAGCGGGATTAACCCTGATGATTTTCTCTTTCCTTTACAAGGATAATCCCTTTTATAAATTTGCCGAGCATGTTTATGTAGGGGTTTCCGCAGCTTATGCCTGTTTTTACACCTGGGACTATTTCCTTATGCCTAAACTTATTAATCCATTACTGCAGCATCACTGGCTGGTTATAATACCTGGTATTTTTGGTGCAATGATGCTCGCAAGATGGTTTAAGCAAATTGCCTGGGTAAGTAGATGGCCTATTGCAGTATCAGTTGGTGTAGGCTCAGGACTTGCTGTCGTCCAGCAAATGCAGGGTTATGTTATCCCACAGATACAGAGTACAATCCTTCCAATCATTGGAAGCTCTCTCACATTCAATAATCCCATTACAAACCTCTGGCACCATCCAATTAATAATCTGATAATTATAATTGGGACTATTACCACCATTATGTATTTCTATTTTTCCAAGGAGCACAAAGGTTTTATCGGTGGGACAGCAAAGGTTGGCATCATTTTTATCATGGTTGCATTTGGAGCATCCTTTGGATATACTGTAATGGCTCGTATCTCCCTTCTTATTGGAAGGATACACTTCCTCATTAACGACTGGCTCATTCCCTTCTTCCATTCCATAACACATTAGACAATTAACTAAAATACTTATCTGCATAACTCACATAATGAGAAAATAATCCTCATTTTATTGTTGAGGAGGGACAGGTCCCCCTGGAATAATACATGTCCATAGGGACCTGTCCCTTTTCGAAAACTAAACT
>JAGMEZ010000573.1 GCA_023127905.1 Caldifarciminota bacterium | reverse complement strand
AGAAAATTCAAACTTTTTTGATATTATTTAATAAAATTACAGAAATTTTTATTAAGATATACAAAAATGTTAATAATATGGTTTAAACCTGACAACCTAATATATTGATATAAATAGATATAACATAATATTTTTCCAAAAGGGACAGGTCCCTATGGACATGTATTATTCCAGGGGGACTTGTCCCTAAATAATTATTAGAAGTTTGAGCCTTTTATCAAGTATATAAAATATTACGTTAACAGACATAAGTTTTATAATATCAAAGTGTTATGGATTTAATTCATATCCAATCTTTTTATGAGGCAAAGTTGTTCCAAATTCATTTACTTCTGCAACATATCCGATATTTTCAGTCCACCATGTAAATAATGGTGGAACATCTCTTTTTTCCTTAAAAATGAGTGAACTCAAATCAAAAACTACCTGAAATTCAAACCCTGGCATATAATCCCACTTCGGCCATTCCCAGGTATCTGGGGGAGATTTGTAACTCCAGTAAATGTAAACATTTTCAAGAAGTCCATTATGTTTCATTACTGCATATATTGTACCAGATCCGTTTGCGATAAAATCCAATATGCTAAATCCTTCATCTAATTCTTTACCGTCCACAAACTCTTCAAAAAAACCTCCAGCAAAAACAAGAGCAGCAGCAAGATAATAAGCCTCATCTGAAACCCAGTCTTCCTGATTCCGTCTTGTTTCGGATACGAAAGGGAGACCATCAATTAGATACTCACAGAAAAAGGATAGAGGTTTAACCGGGAGGTAATGATATAAAAAATGTACTCCTTTATCTGCCTGTGTATCTTGTTTTCTTTCTTCTTCAAGCGTTCTAAAATGGAATGGTCCCTGGTTTAATGGACTTGCATGGTTTGGACTCGTTATAAGTTCCCACCTTTCTTTAAACTTCCTTCGTGATTCAGGATTTACAATTGCAACAGCAGTTGCGATTAGTAATGAATTAGTAACAATAATACTTGCCTTTGATTTCTGCGGTAGAATGAAAGTTCTGTTAAATGGATCGTTAAGCTTCTTATTTTCAGGAAACAATTCTATTGACTGCTTGATGTAAAAATTCAAAAAGGGACTATTTTCTGCTCTGAGTGGAGAAAAACTTAGAATAACAAGAATAATGAAAAAACCTTTCATAGTTATTTCATTTTCTTAAGAAGTAAATAATAAAATTGCACCAGTTGGCTTACCTGCAGCATTCCTTATAGGCCAGACTTTTATTATGTACTGAACACTATCTTTCCCCGAAAAATCTATGTCACCAATTTTCTCTCCATTTATAAATAATTTATCTATCTTAGATTTAATGAATTTCAATGACTCTATTCCTCCAAGTGACTTCTCCTTAATTTTCTCTGTATCTGAACCTATAATCATTAATGCAGATTTATTAATGAAAAGAAGACGTAACTCATCGTTCAGTACAATAACACCTTCCTTAATGGAATTGGTGAGAAACTTGAATTTTCTTTCGGATTCAAGAATTTTCTGTGTCTTTAACCCATCAATCTTCCGAATTTGATTGAGCATTCTTGAGAGATAATAAACAAGTTCGCCAATCTCATCTCGCGGAAAACCCTTTATTGCTACGTTTAAATCACCTTTTTCTATCTGCTTAACAATATTTGATAACCTCTTTATTGGTATTACAATCCTCTCTGGAAGAACTATAATGAGATAAATAAGAAAACTAACTGTGATTATCAATACAACCCAAATATTCCTTGCACCTTTGCTTGCAGCTTTTTCTCCTAATTCAGTAAATTCTTTTATATGTCCCTTTGCCTTGTCTAAAATTGCCCCATTTTGTGAATCTATATTCCTTTTATTTGTATTAAGTAATTTAACGGTTCTTGTAATTTCTGGGTTTTGTTCCCTTTCTGGAATTATCTGTGATACATCGAATGATTGAGAAAATACTTTTAATTCCTTCATAAGGGAGTCTCTCTCTGTACTCGACCTGGCTAATAGTACCTTTGACATCAAGTTATCATATCCCTTTGTATATTTTTCAAGGTCTCTGGCAATTCTTTTATGAGGAATTTCTTCAAGGGAGATAACTATCTTTAGTGAATCAATAAGTGTTGAATATCTGTCAATATATGAGATTATTTTAATGAACTCTTCTGAATAACCAAATTCTTTTCCATCATCTGCCAGTTCTTTCAATGAAGCAAGGTCCTCCTTAATCTCATTTATATTATTTGAATCCCTTAAGATAATGTAATTCTTCACGTTACTATCAATTTTTAGAGTTAAGAATGAGATAGTCTCACATACTCTTGCGATCTCCGAAAATCTTCTTAATCCCTGAATGGTATTATAACTCAAATTATTATAATGAAGTGATACAGCAACAAAGGGTAATATTACGAGAGGGATAAAAATCAAAATCAACGTTAATTTTGTCCTGATTGATAACCGGTAATCAAAATACCTTGCCCTTCCCTTTATACTCTGCCATTTGCTACTCTGCTGTTTCAACTTCTATCCCTCCTTTACAAGCTTTTCAATTTCCTCTTCGCTCCCAACAACCAGAAGAGTTTCGTCCTCAGAAAGTTTGTCATCAGGTCCTGGAAGATCATTCACTTTTATTCTAATTACCGTTTCACCTTCATCATTTATCTCTTCTACTTTTTTCTGAATTGCTACAACGTTTATCCCATATCTACTTCGAAAGTTTAAATCTTTCAATTTCTTTCCAATAAACTCTCTCCTTGGTTTTATCTCAACAAGTGAGTGTCCACTTGCTAAAGGAATATTTTCAATGATTTGAGGAGCTACTAAAGCCTTCGCAAGTTGTTCAGCCATCTGTTCCTCAATTAAAATAACCTTATCTGCACCTACCATTTTAAGTATTTGTGCATATAGATCATTCATTGCACGAGCAATTACTTCACCTACGCCAAGATTTTTTAAAAGAACGGTTGTAAGTATCGCTGCTTCTTGTTGCTCACCAAGTGCAACAACTACCGTATCAATATCCGTAATACCAACGCTTTTTAACTCATCAACAGAAGTCGAATCGAGTGTTACTGCTGAAACGACCTTATCCTTTATATTCTCAACCTTATTCAAGTCCTTGTCAATTGCCATTACTTCAGCACCTTTTTCTGCCAGTGTAACAGCAACCTTTCTACCAAAGCTTCCAAGACCAATAACTGCAAACTGTTTCATATTTTCTCCTCTTTTCCTTCCTATCCAACCATAACTCTTGCAGTTGGAAATTCTCTCTTTAACCTCTTTGAATACCTACCCACAGCATACGCAAGGGTGAGTGGTCCAATTCTACCAATATAAATCAGTATAAGTACAATAACCTTTCCTATTCCAGTAAGTTGAAAAGTTATGCCTGTTGTAAGTCCAACCGTGCCAAAAGCTGATGTTGCTTCAAATAGTAAATTCATTAAGTTATCCTTCTGGGTTATAAGAAGAAAAGCAGTACCTAAAGAAATAATAAATGCTGAGACAACGACAATCGTAACTGCTTTATATACGATTTTATTATGAATAGTCGTACGAAATATCTCACTTTTATCTCTTCCCCTAATCATATTTATGACTGCAATAATAAGAACTGCAAACGTGGAGGTTTTTATTCCTCCACCCGTTGACCCGGGGGATGCACCAATGAACATAAGAATTATTATTATGAATAGGGTAACATTTTTAAGTGATGCTATATCTACTGTGTTGAATCCCGCTGTTCTTGCCGTTATAGATTGAAAAAGTGATGCCGCCAATTTTCCAGTAATTCCTTGATGAATCAACACATTATCAAATTCAAAAATAAAAAACAAGATGAAGCCTGAGAAAATTAGAATTGCTGACATAATTATAACAAGTTTAGTATGGACAGTTATTTTCGGAGAACTTAACCTCCATTCCTTGATAAATGAACCTTTCCTGGACAAATCAAATACAACAACAAAACCAATACCTCCAATTATTATAAGAAACATCATTACAGTATTTATGATAGGATCTGAGACAAATCCTTTCAAGCTTGTAGAGAAGAGTGAAAAGCCAGCATTACAGAAAGCAGAAACACTGTGAAATAACGAGAAATAAAACGCTTTCTTCACATTTCCGAAAAAGGGAAGCCATCGGAGAAAAAGAAAAAATAAACCGATAAATTCTGCAAGAAATGTGAATTTTACAATGAATTTAATAATTTTCCCTACATCACCAACGGATGGAAATTCAAGAATTTCACCCATTGCCTTCTTTTCTCTCAGGCCTAATTTAGCACCGAAAACCAAAGCAATGGATATTGAGAATGTCATTATTCCTAACCCACCTGCCTGTATTAGAAGAAGGATAATAATCTCACCAAAAGTTGACCAATGTTTCGGTGTATCCTTTACAATCAAACCTGTAACACAGGTTGCTGATGTTGCCGTAAATAATGCATCAATTATACCTGTCCTTTGATGTGATTCAGAAGAGACAGGAAAGGTTAAAAGAATTGCTCCAAGCAGGATAATTGTAATAAAACTTACTGCAAGCAACCTTGTAGGATTCTTTACAAAAGGTTGTGCAAAGAATTCCTGAAATGATTGTCTTTTTGAAAATAAAAATAGTAAAAAGAAGATTTCTCTTATAACTGCAAGAAAGCGAGAAATCTCAAAATTCTTAAGGGTTATAATTATAAGAAAGAAAAAAATGAAATTCCACCAATTTCTTTTAATAAACTCGCCTTTTGATTTAGAAGTATAAAGAAAAAAAATGAATTCAAATATGCTTACAAATATAAAAAGAAGACTAAATGAATAGCTAGAATAGTGCAACCACCTTGGAAAGTGAATAAGAAATCCAGATTCAATGGCAATAAGTATAACCATTGCAATTGTAAACCATATCATAATCCTTTCGAATATCTGACGCAAATTACTTTCTGTCATATTATTTTTCATTAAAAAATTATAATTGAAATTTTTCTTAATGTCAACTACATAATTGCCTTGCCCTCCCCCAATATTTTTCT
>JAGMEZ010000572.1 GCA_023127905.1 Caldifarciminota bacterium | reverse complement strand
ACCAATCTCCCACTCACATCATAAATCGATAGATTCACTTTCTGTCTCTCACTAATCCCTGAACACTTGATACTAATCACTGAGGTAAAAGGATTGGGGAAAACCTGAAATTTTACATTTCCCTTTTTTGCTAATTTCTCTGATTCTTCATAAATGCCCGTTCCAAGAATGGTAAAGAAACTGTCACTTTCGTCGCTGATAGCGTTGTATCCTTTGTCAATGGCAGTAATTTTTATAAGACAATTATTAGAGGTCACATCTGGAATTGTCCATTCGTAATTGGAATCGTTTATCTCGAACTCTGAAACAGATTCATAAGAGTTTCCTCCATCAGAAGAAAGATAAATATTCACCCAAACGATCGTATCCTCATCTTCTGCAACCCATTTGATAGTATCAATCTCTCCATAATTGTAGACCTCCCCTCCGTTTGGTTTGATAATAGTTACTCGAGGTGGGTTTGTATCCCTCCTATAAAAACTCGCGTAGTTTTTCAGATTATTACCATACCAGATTGCCCATATATTACCCATCATATCACATCCAAGCTTGGGATCGTATCCTGGTTGCGAGCTTATCTGTTGAAATGCTGTAAACGTAGTGTCTTCAAGATAAGAGACATATATATGATACGACCCTTCCTTGTTGCTTGTACAGGCAAGCCAGGTTTTTCCGTATCCATCTGTTTCTATGGAAGGTGAATATTCGTTGGTTGTATCACTTGTAATAATTTTTAGGTTTGACCATACACCCGATTCCCTATATTTTGACCAGAGGTCACTGTGTCCATATGTCCCATATTCCCAGACTACCCAGAGTCTACCTGCCGAATCAATTGTAACAGAAGGAGACCTGCATAGAATTGAATCGCTATAAATGGATTGAAAACCGCCCCATCCTCCTCCATAGTTGTGAGCGTAAGATACACCGTAATTACTATCAAGCCACTCGTATACTTTATAAGCCCAAACTGCACAAACACCCGTGGATTCAGAAACAAAAGACGGATTGCTAAACCAGAGCATGTAAGTACTAACGGTTTCCCTAAGCCATTCAAATCCATCAAAATGTGTTGTATAGAGATTCTCATACCACTGAACAGGAACTTGTTCTGTCCATATAACCCAGATTCTCCCTGCCGAGTCTGTTGTAGCATCGGAAATGAATGCTCCGATGGTTGATTCTGCCTTGCAGGGTTCGGACCAGGTTCCATTTGCAAAGAGACTATATT
>JAGMEZ010000571.1 GCA_023127905.1 Caldifarciminota bacterium | reverse complement strand
GAAAAAATTAAGCAAGGATGCACAAACAATTATTGGAAGACTTATTTCTGCTTCAAAAAACCTTAAACTTTATCCCGCCTCACACCCTATAACAAAAAGAATAATTTCTTCTTCATTTACAAAATTAAAAGATGTACTACAAGACAATGATTTCTTTACCCTCTCACTAGCAGGCAATGTTCTACTTATAAACGATAAACCCGCTCATATTGTACACAAACAGACAATTGACACATTCCTCACAATACTCGGGAAAAGAAAGATTGGCAAAATCACGTTCCTCAAAGGTGTTGACATGGATGAATTCAGCAGTTTGATTGAGTTATTAGGGCTTGATCCTGAGGATATTGAGAAGCAGGGAGGGGTAACAAAGATTATGTCTATAAGAAATGTACAGCATATTACCATCAGGGGTTTATCATTCGGAGAGGAAGAGGATACCAAAGAATCGAGCATAAAGTGGAAGGATTTACTGACACTTATAACAAGCTCAGACGATTTTATTAAAAATATTGGGAAAAATCCGAAAGAATTCTCAAAAACTATCAACAATTCATTAAAGGGTGATGAGGGAGAACCTGGCTGGGGGAGTAAAATAAAACAAGCAGTAGGGAATATTGCTGAAAGACTCTTTAATATGTATGAAAAAACAGATATTGAAACCTATACTGAAACGGTATCTAAATTAATTCTTGTCCTCACCCCGGAAATGCAGAGGGAATTGCTCTTCTCGAAACACGATATCCCATTCTGGGATGATGTGGTAAATAAAGTTGTAAACGAAATAACGGCATCTGAATTGGGGGATCTTATTGCTAAAGAGACAAAAATTTTATCTGAAACAGTAATAATTGGAGATGGAGACGGTGCCGGTAGTGGTACAGGTGGTGGTGTAGGAGATGGTGTAGGAGGTGGCGTAAACGGGACATCCGCTCCTGAAGGCGGTGCCGGTAGTGGTACAGAAAGCACTGGAGATACAGATCCACTCAAAGTTTTAGTAACAGGAGGGGCTGAAGAAAAGTCCCGATTATCATATATTGAGAAATTCTTCTCAAATTTCATTGACAAAAGCAAAAGAAAATCGGAATTAATCCCTGCTATAAGGAAGAGTCTACAGAGTGAAGGTGTCAAGCAACCTGTCTTAAATTATATGTCAGGGGGGGATACAAGAAAGGAATTCCTGGAAATTATTGAAAAGGACTTAATAAGAACAGGAGTGGATTCTGATGCTCTCATGGGAATAAGAAACCTGATTCAGAAAAATGCAGGAATCGAAGAACTCCTGAAATCACTTATTGATTTACTGAATAACAAAAATCCCAATATACGTCGAAATGTTGTTAAATCATTCACTGACCTTACTGACAAATTGCTTCTTCTTGGAAGGTTGGACCTAATTAAGCTTATAATAGTTGCATTCTCTGATAGACTTGGCAGGGAATCCGAAAAAGAGATTTTCTCAAATATTATTCACGCTCTCGCAGAAATTGCTGTAAAATTAATAAAAGAAGGTAAAGGTTTACAAGCAGAGATGATCGATGAAATCCTTAATTTGTATTTAAAAACTCTTGAAGATGAGGAAAAATTAAAACCCGTTGTCATTGCATTATCAAAGATTGGAGATCAGGGAGACCAAAAAGCCTTACATAACCTAATATATGCAATTAACAGAGATGTTGCTTATGGCTTTATCAATACCGAACTCGCAGAGAAAGGTTCAGCTATTTTCCCCCTTCTTCTTCATTCCATGAAAGCAATCGAGGATAAGATAACAAGAATACGAGTCCTCTCTCTCCTAATAGACTCAGCAAATAATGTTCCTGATTTTGATAACTATATAAAAATATATATAGAAGACCCAAAATGGTATGTTAGAAGAAACATCGCCATCATACTTGGAGAGATTGGGGGGGGAAAATCTTCAAACCTCCTTTCATTGTTATTGAAAGACCCAGAACCGCGGGTTAGAATAGAAGTAATGGAATCACTTAGTAAAATAAAGAATGAAGACTGTGAGGCACTTCTTCTCGAAGGATTAAAGGATTCAAACAAAGAAGTTGTAATTAGAACACTCACATCTTTAAGAAAAGTGGGAACAGAACTATCTATTTATCTATTAAAGGAACTCCTAGAAAAACAATCCTTACTGAAAAAAGAGAAAGTTCTTGAAATACAGAAAAGAACAGTTGCAGTATTGGGCTCCATTGGTGGAAAAAGAGTAATAGACATCTTTGAAAGTGTAATCTTTAATAAAAATATCTTTGGAAGATACAAATTTAACGATAAGATCCGGCTTTTGTGTGTTGATACTCTTGGAAAAATGGATACTGATATTTCAAGACACATTCTTACAAGAGCCTCATGGCTAAAAAACCAAGAGGTGGGAAAAAGAGCACAGGAAATTTTAAAAGGAGTATCTCTTGTATGACCATCACAAGCGAAAGAATTGTAATCCTCGGTATATGCTACGGACATCAATTACTCACATATATTTCAGGAGGAGAAGTGTCTGGAACAAAACAGAGAGAATACGGACATAGCCGGACTTGGGGTGAGAATCATCGTCTGTGTCCTGCTTCCTATAAAAACCGTTGGAGTGATGGGTGACAAAAGAACATACGAAAATGTTATTTCACTCAGGGCGGTCACAAGTGAGGATGGTATGACTTCAGACTGGTATCCATTTTCAAAAAGATTCCTGAGGAGAGTCTGTAATAGGATTATCAATGAAGTTCCTGGTGTAAACAGGGTTGTCTACGACATAAGTTCAAAACCCCCTGCTACGATAGAGTGGGAATAGAAAAGATTACTCTTTTGGTTTATAGCCGAGACGCGCGAAAGGATTTACAACACTTGATGCAACATTCTTGAGATGTGAAGCAATCCTCTTTATATAACGTAGAAGCAACGTTGCAAGGATAGCCTTTTTTGGTGTGAGATCATCATCCATAAGTTTATCAAGAAGTGTATCACAACTTTTTGCAATATCTGTGCACTTCTGCATCTCTTCCTTTCCTATATCCTTTCTCATTTCCTTAATAACACTAATCGTTTCATCAAACAGAGGCTCAAGTTCATTCCTTAAATCCCTTATCTCATCAAAATAACAACCCTTTAATTTCATATCTATATTCTGAGAGAGGTCAAGAACATTCTTTGAGTAATCTCCCAATCTTTCAATATCGACTACAATGGTAATGAGAATAAGGGATGCTGTTATGTCCATTGCAGGATTTATCGAGAGATGCTCAAGTATCTTTCTCCGCACATCTATTTGAATTTCATTCAAACCTCTGTCCATCTTATAAAGGTCAGCTCTTGACTTTTCATTATCAAGAAGCACTGACATTGCAATTCTGAACATATCCTTTGCAATCACTAACATCTTTTCAACCTCTTCTTCAGCCTTATCAATCAATGTCTCTTTTTTCCAGAATTTCCAAATTTCTCCAAACATTTTTCACCTCCTTGTCACAAGAATAAGTGTAATGGGAATAATAAAGAAAATTATCACAACATATAGAATTAATAGATAACGGTGTTCACTACCATGTCGTCCAAGAGCTTTTGCCATTCTGATAGGAACAAATTTGAATGGGTACCAAGCAATAATGCCAAGAATATTAAATGCTAAGTGAGCAAAAGCGGTCTGAACCGCTACAATAGAACCTGTCATCAGTGAAGCTAATAAAGCAGTGACAGTTGTCCCGATATTTGCGCCAAGTGTATAAGGGAAAATCCTTTCAATATCAAGTACCCCTGCACCCACAAGGGGAACTACGAGCGATGTAGTAACGGAACTCGACTGGACTATCGCTGTAAGAATTAGACCGAAAATAAAGGACTTCCACTGCCTTCCAAAAAGATACCTGTCAAGGTTAACCTCCACCCGTCGAGTTGCCAACTTTCGCGCTGATTTAACAATAAAATGTAAAGCAGTAAAGAGTATGATTAAAGCTACAATAAGAATAACAATATAGTTATGGAAAAGGAACCTCTCAAATAGTTTCACAACCGGACTAACCATGACCTTCATAGGATTAAAAAGATGAATTCCTCCAATATTCTCAAATACTACCGAGAAGAAAGCTGAAATCTTCTCTATGAAATGGAAATGCATTTCAAGAGGGAAAAGTATAATGACTGTTAGGACGTTAAACAAATCATGGACAATGGCAGCAGGAAATGCACGTCCGAACTCGGTTTTCCTTCTGATATGTCCAAAAGAAACGATTGTATTAGTTATTGTTGTCCCTATGTTAGATCCCATAACTATGGGTATAGCAGTGGCAACGGACATTCCCCCACTCCCAACAATCCCGACAACGATTGCAGTAACGCAGGAAGAGCTCTGAATAATCGAAGTTGCAAGGATACCGATGAAGATTCCTGTAAATGGATGTTCAGCAACACCAAGAATTCTCATAATAAATGGAATACCGATACCTTCCATTGCACTCCCCATCAGTTTTATACTAACAAGGAAAAAGTAAATAGATATAATAAAGATAAAGAGGTTTAAAAAGGGATGAAAGTTTTTAATCCTTATAGATCTAACCATCAAATTCCACCTGAAAAAAGTCCTTTGCGTTTTTTGTAGTAGCCTCAGCTATTTCTTTGATAGTAACACCTCTTATCTCCGCCATCTTCTCTGCAGTATATCTTATGAATGACGGCTCATTCCGTTTTCCTCGATGAGGAACAGGAGAAAGATATGGTGCATCTGTCTCTATGACTATTTTAGATAGCGGAATGTCATTAATAACACTCAAGATTTTGTTATGAGAGTACGTAATATTACCAGCAAAAGAGACATAGTAACCCATTTTTATCCCCCACTCAGCATCACCTTTGGTTCCTGAGAAACAGTGTAGAAGAACCTTTTCAGGTTTTTTCTTCTCAAGAATATCATTCACAATTGAATAAGCATCCCTTATGTGAACGATGACCGGAACTCCTCTTTCCTGCGCAAAAGCCAATTGCTCATTGAATACTTTTATCTGTGTATCTAAAGGAGAAAGGTTTCGCTTAAGATCCAATCCTATCTCTCCAATTGCAACAACTTTATCATCCTTTAATAAATCATCAAGTATTGATAAACTCCTATTTGTATATGTTCTCGCATCATGTGGGTGTATTCCAACTGCTGCAAACATCATTGGGTACTTCCGAGAAAGTTCCACTGCCTTCTCGCTTGACTCTATATTAAAACCTACATTAATGAGTACTTTTACACCAGCAATGTGTGCATTGTCAATAATTTTTTCAATATCATTTTTATATGTCTTCATCTGTAGATGACAGTGTGTATCTATAAACACTAATTTAGACATTATTTCAGTTTTTCTTTTTTTCTACATTAGTGTTTTGATAGGATTTCTGGTTCGCCATCAGTTATGGCAATTGTATGCTCAAAATGAGCTGAGAGCGATCTATCTTTCGTCACAGCCGTCCAACCATCTGATAACACTTCCACTTCATGGGAACCGCTGGAAACCATGGGTTCGAGGGCAAATGTCATACCTTTCTCAATCACTATTCCTGTACAAGGAGAACCATAATTAGGGATGGAAGGATTCTCATGCAGCTCTTTTCCTATACCATGACCTGTAAATTCCCTGATAACAGAAAATCCTTTTCCCTCCACATAAGATTGGATTGCATGAGATATATCACCAACTCTCTTTCCCACAACTGCACTCTTTATCCCTTTGAAAAGAGCTTCTCTTGTAATTGTTATCAACCTCGACGCTTCCTTGCTTATCCTTCCAACCGGCACTGTTATTGCAGCATCCCCATAAAATCCTTCAAACAGGATTCCATAATCAATCCCAACGATGTCACCTTCTTTTAGAATTCGGTTATGAGGAATTCCATGAATTATTGTCTCATTTACAGAAACGCAAAGAGAGGAAGGATAACCATTGTAGCCTTTAAATGCTGGAATCCCTCCTTTCTCTTTTGTTACCTCATCAGCTTTTCTCTCGAGTCTTTTAATATTTAATCCTGGTCTTACCATATCCTTGAGCATAGTAAGAATCTCCATAACAAGAGCATTTGCATGCCTCATCTTCTCTATTTCTTGTTCACTCTTTATGTAAATCATTGACTTTTCCTTTAATATCTGTTATAAGTACGCAGGCTAACCCTTCGACTCCACCCTTCGACTTCGCTCAGGACTTTGCAGCAGTTCGAATAACTCACTTCAAGCTCAGGACAAGAGCCTGCGGCTACCTTCTGCTTACTCCTTACTATTTACTTCTTTCATTTTTCACTTTGCAATTAGTGCGTTAGCGCATATATAAAAATGTTAATACCCATCCTGAATGCCTCTTCCCTTTTCTCAGGAGGATCTTTATGAATTTCCGGGTCAGCCCATCCATCGCTTATGTTTGTTTCGTATGTATAGAAAAGGACCATCCTACCTTCAGAGAATAAACCGAAACCCTTTGGCTGACCACCATCATGTTTATGTATCTTAGGAAGTTCATCGAGGTCATAAAAACAGCTATACAGTGGATGATCATATGGAACTTCTACAAGATCGTTTTCAGGGAAAACTTTTTTTATCTCCCTTCTAAAGGCTTCATCCATTCCATAATCATCATCTGCATAAAGAAAACCACCATTTGAAAGAAAAAGCCTTAATTTCTTTACCTCTTCAACAGAGAGTGTTATATTTCCATGACCTGTTAAGAAAAGAAATGGGTAACGAAACAATTCTTCATCGGACAGGGAGAGTGTAACCTCACTGGAATTTACTCGGATTTCTGTTCGTTTATTTATCTGGTGTGCAAGATTTGGTATTATTGATGGATCGTTATACCAGTCACCACCTCCCCTGTACTTTAATCTTACAATGGAGGGTTCACCATACAGAGTGAAAAAAAATAACAGAAGGATCAAACATGTAAGCCAATACTCCAATTTCATTTTCTGATAAAACTTTTTACTCCTTTCCAATTCTCTTCTCGAGGAGTTTTTCTATCTTTCTCATTTTTTCTACTCGTTCTTCAGCCTCGTCAATCATCTTTTCATATTTTGTAATCTTTTGAGCTTTCTCTCTCTCTTCTCTTTTTAAATCCTCAAGAACTAATCTCTTCTCGTTAATTTCTTTTTCGAACTTATCAAAATTCTCCTTAATTTCTGCAATTTCGCTTTCCTCTTGCCTCAGATTATTAAGAATCCTTTCTTCTTCACCAATCTCCTTCTTTAGTTTCTGAAGATCTTTCTTAGCTTTTACAACTTCTTCGCTTTCCAGAAGTTGCATTCTTTCAAGAAGCATTCCCTTCTCTTTTATCTCTTTTGTCAATCTATCAAGTTCTTCCTTACCTTCCTTCTTCTTCTTTTCTACTGTTGCTTCAAGATTCTGTCTTATTTTCATTAAACTTGCAGTTTTTGCTCCAAGACTTTTTTCTTCTTCCTCAAGATTCCTTATTCTATCAGTTATCAATTGCCTGTCACTTGTTAGTCTCTTCATTTCTTCAAGCAACTTCTCAAACTCCCTTTCTCTCCCTCGATGTTTTTCTACATCTTTCTCCATCTCTTTTAATTTAAAGTCAAGCATCTTTGCTTTTTCGATATTCTCATCCATCTTCGTTTCCTTGCCCTTTATCGATTCCTGGAGTTCATGGAGCTGAACGATGTATCCGCTCACTTCCTTTCTTGTCTTATCAACTTCTTCCTTCAGAGATTCTCTTTCTTCACTCATAGATGTTATACCAGTTTCTAATTTTGCTTTTATCTTTTCAAGGGTCTTTATCGTACCCTCATGCTTCTCTTTTGTATGGGTTAAAGAATCCATATTAACTCGTTTATCCTTCATTGCAAGATCGAGATTATCTTTTTCCTTTTCTAATTCATTTATTTTAGATAGCATCTCCTCATGTGCTGTTACTATCACTTTTTTCTTCTTCTCTATTTTTTCAACATTTTCTTTTGATTTTTTGTAACTATCAAGTAGTGTTTCTTTTTCTTCTCTAAATTGATCAAGTTCTCGATCTTTTTTCTCTTTTTCATCCAAAAGCTGTTTTACTTCATCTCCTGTTTTGTTTTTTTCTTCTAATAAATATTCTTTTTCGCTTACTATCTTCTCAATCTTCTCTTTTACCTTTTCAACTTCCCTGGTAATAGTCTCTTTCTCTTTTTCTTTCTCAGTAATTGAATCCTTCATTTTCTCATATGTTTTCCTCAATTCCTCAATTTCACCCGATAGTTTTACCTCCTCTTCTTCTCTTTGGTGAATCTGTACTCGAATATCATCTTCTTTATCTATCAGCCGATCAATCTCCTCAATAGCGACCTTCTTCTTATCTTCCAATTCACCAAACGAATCTTGCTGTCTTTCCTTTTCATCCTTCAGTCTATTAATTTCTTCTTTAACGTTTTCAGCATCAGATTTTCTTTCATCAAGACGATTCCCAATTTCAATTAGTTCCTGTTCTTTCTCTGAGATTGATTGTACGAGATCAGATTCCTGTTCACCCAAATGCTCAATTTTATGTGCAAGGTCGAGCTCATCCCCCATTCTTTTTCCAAGTCCTTCTTCAAGCATATCGAGATCGTTCTTCTTCTCCTCTATCTGTTTCATGTATCGATCTCTCTCTTCCAGAAGTTCTTCTATCTCATCGCGAAGTTTCTTTATCTCCTCCCTTTCCTTCTCGATTGACGTGAGTTCAGCCTTTATAGATTCAAGTTCCTCTTTTTTATTCTCCAACTTCTTTATAAAATCCTTTGTTTCATTCTCGACTGTTACCATCTCACTCTTTTTCTGTTCGATTTCTCCATCAAGCGCCGCTATTTGTCCTTGCTTTTCCTCTTCCTCTTTCGAAAGCTCCTCTAATATTTTATCTTTATCCATTGACTTCTTCTTAGCAAGAGCCTCTATCTCTTCCTCAAATTTCCTCTTTTCTCTTTCATATCCCTTTCTCGTTTCAACTATCAACTTTTCCAGTTCTTCCTTCTCACTTTCGAGATTTTCCTTCTCTTTTACAAAGCTCTCTATTCTTTCTTTCTCCTTTTTATACTTTTCTATATCCTCCATAAGTTCAGTATTTCTTTCTTCATCACTATTTATTTCTTGCAGAAGTTCTTCCTTCCTTTTCTTCAGTTCTTCTATGGAAGTAGAGAATTCCATTTCCTCACTCATCCGTTTAGCACTCTCATCGGTGCTTCTCTTAAGCTCCTCATTCTTGATACGTACCGTTTCTAAAATCTCATCTCTCTCTTTCTCAAAATTCATAACTTCATACTTTAAACTCTTGCTTTTTTTAGAATGCTCTTCTACCGTATCTTTTAAGGAATCAATATCATTATTTAGTGATTTAATTTCTTCCCTTTTCTTCTGAATAAGCTGACCAGTAAGGTCATTCTCTTCCTTTGTTTCCTTTAAAAGTTTTTTCGACTTTTCGAGGTCTGCAATCACTTTTTTCAATTCCTTCTTAAGTTCTTTTTCCTTAACTGCAATTTCCTTTCCAGCTCGGGGAACCTCTTCTCCTTTCTGCTGGACTTCTTTCTTTATTCCCATCAATTCCCGTTTCTTCTTCCAAATTTCGACCCCAATGGTTTCTCTTTCTTCAATTGTTTCGTCAACACTTTGCTCAAGTTTCCGTAATTCTTTCTTTTTTTCCTCAATCCTGTGTGTTAGATCAAGTTCTTCACTCCATATTGAAGCAAGTGAATCCTCTACATTTTTCTTTTCCTCTTTTCTTTCTTCTATCTCTCTAATTAGTTTTTGTAGTTCCTTCTCACGAACTTTTTTATTCTTCAATGTTCCCCTCCTGGCATTTCAATCGCTGTCCCCTGTACTCCATGTATTCTGCCATTCGTAGTCTGTATAATCATCTTCTACCTCTCGGATGAAAATCCCGTATTACCTTTTTTAAGTAATCCTTTGTAATATGAGTATATATTTGAGTAGTGGAAATGTCATTGTGCCCGAGCAGTGTTTGAACAACTCTAAGATCAGCGCCACCCTCAAGAAGATGTGTAGCGAAACTATGTCTGAATGTGTGAGGAGAAACTTTCTTTGAAATTCCTGCTTTATGGTAATACTCCTTAAATCTTTTCCAGAAACCCATTCTACTCATCCTCTTTCCCCTCTTGCTAAGAAAAAGAATTCCTTCAGCTTTTCCTTTATCAAGTTTACACCTTACCTCAGCGAGGTAAAGGGTAAGAAAATCCAAAGCACATTTCCCGATAGGAATAATCCTTTCTTTCTTCCCTTTTCCATAACAAATCAAAAAACCTTCATTAAAATCTATATTCTCTGCTTTCAAAAAAAGAAGTTCTGATATCCTTAAACCGCAAGCATAAAGGAGTTCTAATGCAGTCCTGTCTCTCAAACCCAGTGGAGTCTCAAGATTCGGTTGTTCAAGAATTTTCTCTATTTCTTCAACCTCAAGGACAGCAGGTAGTTTTCGGACTATATGTGGTGATTCAATAACAAGAGTTGGATCTTCCTCTATCAATCCTTCTTCTATCAAAAACTTAAAGAAATTCTTAAGGGAACTGATCTTTCTGGAAAGAGATGTTGCTGCAAGTCCTGGTTTACTTATATATTGAATAAAATGTGTAATGTCAGAATCACTTACTTTTTCTATCTCTTTTTCCTCCGACAAAATATATTGGGAAAACTGTTTAATATCCCCTTCATAAGCATCAATTGTATTGGAAGCAAACCCCCTGTCACCAGCAAGGTAACTAACATAGGACTTGACAATACCATCAATAGCGTCAGAGCTCAAAGATATCTCCTCTTTCTGGAATATATACTCTCAAATGAGATAATTGTTTTAATCCCTGTGAAAATTTCTCCATTTGATCCAGGTCACCATGAACACAAAAAATCTTCTTTGCACCACTGTTTTTAGCAAAATTTAACAGGTCATTCCTGTCACCGTGAGAACTGAATTCATTTAATACTATCACCTGTGCCCTTCGCTCATACTCCTCTCCAAAAATCCTTACTTTCTTTTTCTTCTCAACAAGATTGCGACCAAGCGTACCCTCTGCCTGGTACCCAACAATTAGAATAACATTCCTTCTATCACCAATGGAATTCTTGAGGTGGTGTAGGATTCTTCCTGCTTCACACATACCTGACGCAGAAATTATTACACAAGGTTCAGTGATAGAATTCAAACTTTTTGATTTCTCTACATTCTTTATATACTCTAACCTATCAAATCCAAAAGGGTTTTCGTTGTTATTTATAATTTCAATTGTATCTTATA
>JAGMEZ010000570.1 GCA_023127905.1 Caldifarciminota bacterium | reverse complement strand
GCTTTACTAAAATTCCAGGGAGCAAACTTTTTGATGAAAGGTTCAGCTGTATACAAAAATCTGAAGCAAAGAGCATGATAAGCCCTGACGTGAGAACGACGAGCCAAACGACTGCTTCGATAAGGGCATCGGCATAATTCTTGCTTTTTATTTCTCCATAAAGCTTGATAATTAATCCCCAGTAAATCTGAATAGCTCCAAAGACGAGTGCCAGTCTGTAGAACACGAAATATGATTTCATTGGATCGAAAATCATAATAGATTTTAAAATTCGATCAAGGTATGTTCCTTTGAAGAGGTCTCCAAACCAACCTCCAAGCAAAGCACCCTCAATGATTGTAAAGATGGCACCGATGAAAATTAGCCAGAGAAATTTTTTACCAGCCGGCATTTTTCTCATAAGAAGGAGAGCCAATATAGCGAGGATGATGCCATATCCAGCGTCGGTAATGCAGATACCGAAGAAGACAGCAAAAAAGACAGCAAGAAGAGGACTTGGATCAAGTTCCTTATAACTTGGTGTACCGTAAAGGTTGGTAACGATTTCAAAAGGTTTAAATATATTTCTATTCACGAGTTTTACAGGTGGATTTTCTCCTTTTTCTGGCTCTATGTCAAGCATCATGGCTGCTTCATACGAATTGACAAGTTTTTTTAATGATTCCTTTCTTTTTGTTTCCACCCACCCTTGAATAATATATGTAGTTTTTGTTCTCGCTGCATCCTGAACTGCATGTAACCTTGTTATCTCGTCTAATGTATGTTCGTATATTATTAAAAGTTCTTGGTGAAAACCTACAAATTCCTTTCCCTGTTCTATAAGATTTTCGCTCTCTTCCTCTATCAAATGTATTCTGATTTGTATCCTTTTTAATATGTCGGATGGTTTTCCCTCAAAACCTCTAAAATCCTCTAATGAGAAGTTTATTTCGTCAAGAAAATCCTTGGCTTCTTCCTCATTGCTTTTATGAAAAACAACAATAAGGTAAAATTCGTTTTTTGATTCATCAATTTTCTCAATCTCAATTCCAACTTCCTCTGCTTTTTTTAACATCTCGTCCTTGTAATACCTTTTATTTACTGTTCCCGCAAGTACTGATGAGGTAGCAGTGTTTTTTAGTAATTCCACAGGTGTGGAAAGGTTAAGCCAGGGTTCGATTATTTCCTTCTTTGATGTTAGATGATCTTTCTCTGATCTGAGTTTGGATAATTGAACGTTTACGGTTTTAATTCTTTCTGTTATCTTCTCAAAGTCAAAATTCTTAACTGTATCTTTGAATTTTTCCTTTAAAACTGGAACTTTTTGAGGAATAAGACCTGAGAGAAAACCGCCTTGTTTTATAAAATTTTGCACAAATTTTATTGTGTCGTCAAGATGGCTTAGTTGGGACTCTAATTGTCTTATTCTTTCGCCATCGGAAGTTTCATAATCATTCTTAGCTGACTCTTCTTCTATCTTTGTAATATGCAGTGCTGATTCATCTTGAAGGTGTTTTAATAATTCTTCCTTGTGGGAGGAATGAAGAGCAATTGAAATCTTTGTCATTCGAGCTATAGCCATTAGCCTAAAATTTCCAACAGTGCCCTCTTTACAGCTGTTTCAAAGCCCTTTTTTGACTTTGAATGAATTTCCTGTTTATCCTTTTCCATTTTGGCTTTTATATTAACGAGCTCCTTTTCTGCTTCCTTTTTTGCTTCTTTTAAAGCAAACTCTACTTCTCCTTCTCTTTTTGCCATTGTATCATTTATCGTTTTTCGAGCCTTATTTCTGGCTTCTTCAATTACTTTTTCTGCCTTTACCTCTGCATCCTTCTTAATTGTATCTGCTTCCTTTTCGGTTTTTAAGATTGTATTTACAAGGTCCATATTTACTTAACCTCCTTGTTTAATGTGTGTTTTTTTAACATAGTTTATCATATATGTCAAGAAAAATTTGAGTCTGCAGGGTATCATGAATCTATTTTTCCTCTTCTGATTTCTGTTCTCTGTTTTCTGATGTCTGAGGTTAAATTTCTCTTGACAAAGGGGAAAATTTTTTATATATATAAAAAAGTTGATATGTTCCTCAGTAGCTCAGTTTGGTAGAGCGCCTGACTGTTAATCAGGATGTCGTAGGTTCGAGTCCTACCTGAGGAGCTAACATTTTA
>JAGMEZ010000057.1 GCA_023127905.1 Caldifarciminota bacterium | reverse complement strand
ACAGGCGAGGCATCTTGCCTCGCTATCTATGGTAGGGGCTTGTGGTGTTGGTAGTTTTATGGAGTGCAATGACGGTGTCATTGCAAAAAAGATTGTCATTGCGAGTATTCTACTATATTCACTTCCAAAGCAATCTCAATGTTGGGGACAAGCCCCAACGCTACTTTCCATGATAGTCAATATGATATTTCCACGCCCCACCAAAGGTAGTCTCACAATTACGTGGTTCACAAATAATCTTCATTACTCTTTAGATTTCGATAAATAGTTTTTTCTGTAGTTTGTAATATACGTGCTGCTTTTGAAACGTTCCCCTTCGTATAACTGAGAACTTTCATAATGTATTCCTGCATTAATATTTTCTTTATTTCTGTCAGCGGAAGGAATGAAGTCTTTGATTTAGATATCTCTTCAGATATATATTCTTTTGAAATAAACTTTTTATTACAGAAAAAGACACACCTTTCTATTTCATTCCTTAAATCTCGTACATTTCCCGGCCATTCATATGTATATAAAAGTTCAAAAACCTCGTTCGTTATACCTTTTATATTTTTATTATGCTTTTTATTACAGAAATCAATATAGTAGTCAATAAGTAGTTTTATATCCTCTTTTCTTTCTCTTAAAGGAGGAAGATTAATAATAAATTTATTTAATCGATGGAAGAGGTCTTCCCTGAATTTACCTTCCTTTACAAGCTCATATAGATCTTTGTTTGATGCTATAATAATTCTCGTATCCACTTTTTTATATTTTGTTGCTCCAATTCTTTTGACTTCTTGCGTATCGATGAATCGTAAGAGCCGTATTTGCAAAGAATCAGTTGCATTTGCTATTTCATCGATAAATATTGTCCCCTCACCTGCTGCTTCAAAATGACCAAGTTTATCTTCCCTTGCTCCTGTAAATGCCCCCCTTTTATAGCCAAATAATTCAGATTCAATCAGTGAAGATGAAATTGTGGAACAGTCCACAACTAAAAAGTTCTTTTCCTTCCGATTACTTAAAAAATGAATGGAGCGAGCGACAAGTTCCTTCCCTGTTCCACTTTCACCAAGAATCAAAACAGGTACACTGCTATCCGCAAATTTTTCTATCTTGTCATACACCTCCTGGATATTTTCTGACCTTCCAATAAGATTTTCAGGTCCAAAACTCGTTCTCAAATTTTGCTTCAGGATAGTTGTTTCGTCTCTCATCCTCTTATACTCTAATGCCTTGACTAAACTATCTCCCAAAAACATCGAAAGTGAACTGAAAAATTCCTGTTCTTCCTTTGAAAACAGCCTGGGATTCCTTCTACTATCAAGATAGAGTGCTCCAAGTACCTTTCCATCTGTCACTATAGGTATGCATAAGATTGAACGAATCTTGTTAATTCTCACACTCTCATAGCTCTCAAAGGTTTTTTCACTTACTGCGTCATAGGCAATAACTGGTTTTCTTGTTTTTTTAACCCTTTTTATTACACTCTTTGAGAACTCCTTCGCATCATAAATTGTCGCATCATCGATATCCTTGCCTGAGACAATAAATTCACCGGAATCGTTATCAAGTGTAAGGAAAAGACCTCTTTCCGCTCCGGTAATAGATTTTGCAGTCGAGATGAACGCTGTCTTTAACTGCTCGGGATCAGAAATGTTCTTTATCAACTCACCAAATTTGGATATTATATCCGGGTATTTCTTTTCTTCCGATTTTGGAATTTTAGCGGAGAGCATCGTATCATATGATAGTAAAAGTTTGTCGTTTACATCTGAAATCAATGGTCGAGCATCGATTTCTATGAAAATATTTCTTGCTTCTTTCAGTAAGGATATGGATTCTGATAAGGAATTTTTTCTCTGTTTCTCTAAGAACTCCTTATAATTTAAATTTGAAAGTGCTGCTAAAACCCTTACATAGAAAAACTTCTGGTTTTTTCTCGTCTTATCTAATAACACTTTAAATTTATCCTTAACTTCTGTAGTTACTGAATCTTTAGACTCAATCAATAGTTTAATAAATTCTATCTCTTTACTATATAGAAACATTTTGGTGTTATCCATCATCTCTTTTGCTTTAAAAATAGTCCTTTGAGCAGACTCTCTTTCATCCATTTTAAAGAGACACAAGGATTTGAAAATCATTGCAGGTATCTGATGCTCCGGTACATTCAGTTTCCCAATAGTATCTTCTATCTTGTCTAAATAGGAAAGTGCAACCTTGAAATCACTCTTTACATATTTTTGTATCCCCTGGGAAAGCACTATTGGCAAAAATTTATTATCACCTTTGGTCTGCTTTTTTAAAGAAAGAGCTTTCTTCAGTAAAGATTCGAATTCTTCGGTTTTTCCTTTAAAAGCATAAATAAATAAAATCTCTGCTATATTGCTAAACTTAATAGTAGTTTCATTAATACTCTCTGCAATCTTGTTTGATTTTTCAAAGAAATTAAGTGCACGTTGCCATTCACCATTTCTCGAAAGAATCCTTCCATATAGGTTATACAGATAAGAAATCCAAAGAAAATTTCCGAATTTCTTTGCCTCAGAAACAGCATTAAAATAGTTCTTCTTACTGTTCTCAATATCGCCTGTATAGAAAAGAAGCCTTGCAAGATTAGAAAGTACGTGTAACCTCCTTAGTGGGTCTTCTGTTTTTTCAAGACACTTCAGTGCTTTTTTGTAATAGGTAATTGCTTTATCATATCTACGTTTTGTTTGCTCAAGTAACGCAAGGGTATGCAGACCCAACATTACATAGAATCTGTTATCATATTTTTTACCAACCACACACACCTTGTTTCCATAGAACTCTGCTTCTTTTAATTCTCTTGTCTTCTGTTTCAACACATATAGATTATAATAGAGTTTTCCAATCAGAACCTTCTTTTTTAATCCTTTCCTGGATAAGGATAAAGCCTTTTTATACATTCTCTCTGCTCTTCTGTACTCTTTATTGCTATAATAGAACCACCCAAGGTTTATTAGAATTTCAAATCTTTGATCTATCTGTAATTTCTCCTTTAACAGTTTCTTAAAAATATTTTCAACACCATCGTATTGGCCTGCACCTATCTTTGCTACAGCAAGGTAATGTAGAATCTTAACCTTTTCAGATTTTTCCCTTATCTTTCCAAGTAATTCATTATACAAAGCAATCGCTTTATCAAGGCCCCCAGCGTCACGATACATCGCACCTATTTTCAGTAAAATGTCTTTGTCGGTTTTTAATAAAACATCTATTCTATTCAGCTCTTTTAATTTTTCAAAAGCATCTATTGCAGTTTCACTATCAACATATTTAATAGACCTTTTTAATAACTTCTGTAGATAGAATTCCGCTTTCGGGTCTTTGGAAGTATATGAGTGATGTGTTTTTAAATGTAATGTGAAAGGTGTTTCTTTCTGTTCTTCAAGAAACCTCAGGATTTTCTTATGAGCATCTGTTCTTTCTTTCTTATTCAGGCTACTGTAAATAATGTTTCTAACTAACTTATGTGTGAAATCGAATCTGTCATCTTCTGCGATCGAGAAGAACTGCTTTAGAGAGGGACCTTCAAATAACCTTATCGTTTCTGACTCACTATAAGGTGATAATTTAATAAGCCAGGAAAGAGGCATTGCATCGCCAAAAACAGATACAATTTTTAGTATCTCCTTTTCTTCCTCTGAGACATTCTTTATCCTCTCTATAACAAATAATCCAACACTTTCTGGAATAGAAATTTTTTTAACATCTAATAAATTATAAACAAGGTCATTACCAACTCTCTTTAGTAGTCTTTTCTCCACCACTTCTCTTATCAATTCTTCAATAAAATATGGGTTTCCATCTGTCTTTTCATAAAGATACTCACTTATCTTCTCTACATTTCCAGTTATGCCAAGCATGTTCTTTACAAAAAGCACGGTTTCATTTTTATCTAAACCACTCAATTTCCATTTGCTGACATTTTTATAAATCCTATCTTCTATAGTACTATTAAGACTGTCCGGGATATTTTCTGTTGCTATAATGAAAAGAAGTGGACTATTTTCTAAAAAAGTAGAGAAATATAAGATGAAGTCACACATAACCTTATCACTGAAATCGGTATCATCTAATAGGAAAATATGTATCTTATCATGAAAAATTTTTACGAGCTCTTTTGCAAGCCTCTCGAAGAATTTATATTTTTCGTTTTCTGAGAGAGTATTTATCCCTTTTTCTAATATCTCGTTCAGATTTTTAAGGTCTGCTCCCTTTCTTTCGAGAAGTTCAATAAGCCAGTTAAAATTAAGTTTTGATTTCTCCGTTATCCTCAGGTATTGCACATCCTTACCATCTATGAATAGACGATGCTCTATCTCCTTAAGCATTCTTGTTTTTCCCGTTCCTGCAATACCCTCAATGAGCGAAATTTGTCCATCTCCTTTGGAAACCTGGTTGATCAAATTGTATACATAATCAATATACGTTTTCCTTCCTATAAAATCACTGTAGAGTATTTTTTCAACAAACTTTTCCTCTTTCTTATATTTTCCCCTTCTCTGAACAACCCCTATTATGCTCTCGAAACTTGTAAACCTGTTCACTCTATCTTTATCGCTCATTCTCGATATAACATCATTGAAAAAATCAGGAATATCTTTATTCTTTTGTTTAATCGGTTGTAAATTCTTATAAAGAACAGCTTCTAATATTTTTGATGTTGTATCTTCATTAAATACCTCTTTTCCTGTTAATGATTCATATGCAATAATCCCCATAGAATATATATC
>JAGMEZ010000569.1 GCA_023127905.1 Caldifarciminota bacterium | reverse complement strand
TAGACGGGAAGTAAGCCTAATGAACCCAACAAACAAATTTCACCGGGTAAAAGTGCGTTGGATTGCAAACTTCGTTTTGTATTAAAATTGAAAAAGGGATTAATTACAGACGCGATGTGCGGAAAGCTAAGCAAATGGCTGCGATTTATGGGTATAGATACCATCTATATAAAAGATGGTGATACAGCAAAAATAGAAAACCTTGCGCTAAAAACGGGAAGGATAATTGTCACCCGATCACATAAATTTATTGGAAGAAAAAAAATTGAAGCAATTGTTTTAGAAGAGGATAATCTTGAAAACCAGATTCAGGAGTTGGATAAAAAAATCAATATTAAAGATAATATTAACCTTCTCCGAAGATGCTCAGTTTGTAATTCCCCTTTGATTGAAGTAGAGAAAGAAAAGGTTAAAGGACTTATACCGCAATATGTTTACAGAACACAGGATAAATTCATAGAGTGTCCGAAATGCAAAAAAATATACTGGCAAGGAACCCACTATGAAAATATAAAAAAAAGGATAGAGCGTATCCTGACTACCGTACTTCTTGCCATGCTACTGGTATACGGATGCACAAAGAAAGCTCTATACAACACGAACAAACAAGGTGTACCTATTGTAAGGATTCTCATTGCTGAAGATGATACAACGTTAACGCTCTTTTCACAAGAAACTATTACAGTTAAAAGTTCGAATGACCAATTTAAAATACAACAAATTGACTCATTTCGTTTAACAGTAAACGACAATTTTCATTTCCCATTACTATGTAAGAGTAAAGCCAACTCACCCATTTTCGTCAATGGAATCGGATATCATGGTAAGATAAAAGTTTATCGAGATCCCTATCTAAAAGCCATTAATTTTATTGATATGGAAACATACTTAAAGGGAGTCGTTCCTCACGAAATTGGGACAAGAACCATGGCAGAACTTGAAGCTGTCAAAGCACAGGCAGTTGCAGCACGAACGTATGCATTTAAGCATCTCAACTTAGAGAAAAGACCCACCTTTGATCTTGTTGCAACTGTTTACGACCAGGTATACAAAGGAATCCAATATGGATATTCTGTTGCTGACAGTGCTGTCAACGAAACGTATGGGGAGATAATTACGTATAGGGGTAAACCCATAGAAGCAAAGTACTCGTCAACTTGCGGAGGGAGGACATCTGATGCAACTGATAACTGGGGAGATGAAACTGTGCCATATCTCCTGAGTATAAAAGATAGACCAAACATTTCGTTCCATGAAGATGATGCATTCTGTAGTATATCGCCGCTTTTTAAATGGCAAAAAAAATATTCAAAAGAGGAATTCCATAATTTATTAAGGAAAAATCTTATTCTCAACAGTGATTACCCAGTTATCCACCAAGGCAGTACTATAAAAACCTTCCATTTAGCAAGAAACCCTCGTTCCAAAAGGGTAACAAAGTTAATAGTTGAAACGGAAACAGACAAATTTATCCTTTCAGGACTTGACATCCGAAAAGCATTTAAAGAAAATAATAAGATTCTCTTGAGTAATTATTTTTATATTGAGACACACATTGATTCCATCATTATATTTGGAAGGGGTGCTGGGCACGGATGTGGAATGTGTCAGTGGGGTGCTATAGGAATGGCACAGA
>JAGMEZ010000568.1 GCA_023127905.1 Caldifarciminota bacterium | reverse complement strand
TCGGGTAAAATATATTGTATTTTGAAGGATGACGGAACCACCATAAAAACTTTGGATTGTCCGGGTGGTAAAATAAATGGGCTCACCTATTCAGATGGTTATCTCTGGACAACAAGCAGGCACAGAGATGAGATATATATGGTAGATCCGAAGAGGGGAGAAGTGGTTAATATATTGCCCTCACCTGGTCCATATCCTTCTGGTATATATGTTAAGGATAACAGGATATATATCTCTGATTTTGAAAAGGACAGTATTTTCGTTCAACTAATTCCTTCGAGTGACTATATCATCGCAGAAAAACAGGAGAAGGTACAGGTAACACTCCGTTGGGAAATTGTGAATTCAGGACCTGGAGATATAGGTAATGTAGAAGTTTATATAGCAATCCCTGGAAATTTGCCAAACCAGCGTATATTAAAAGAACCAGAGTTTACACCAGAACCAGATGATATTCTTATTGACCGGTACGGACAGAAAGCAGCATATTACCACCTGAAGAATATAAAACCAGAGGAACATCATATTCTTATGGAAACAATAGAAGCTGAGCTTTCATCTGTGAATTACTTTATACTTCCAGCGAAGGTGAAAGGATTAAAAGATATCCCGAAAGATTTAAGAAATATTTATTTACAAGACAACGAAAGATTCAGAATAAAAGATCCATTTATACAAAAGGCAGTAAAAGAAGCTGTTGGAGATGAGAAAAATCCATACTGGATAGCGAGGAAGATCCTTGATTATGTGGTAGATAAAATCGATTATGAATTGAGCGGAGGTTGGGATGTTGCACCCGAGGTCTTAAAACGGGGAAAAGGTTCCTGTTCTGAATATGCATATGTTTATATTTCCCTTATGAGAGCTGCTGGAATTCCTGCAAGGTATGTTGGTTCAGTTCAGGAGAAGGGAGATCGTGCATCTATAGATCCAGTATTCCACCGCTGGGTTGAAATATACCTACCAGGTTACGGATGGGTTCCTGTAGATATAGGGATTGCAGATTCTCCCTATCCAAGAAATAAGGCTCTTGCTATTGGACACAGGGCATATAAGTATCTTATTACGACTCATGGGGGAGGTGACTCGGAGCATCTTGAGTGGAATTATAATTTTAACGAAAAAATCACTAATTATGATTCTGGTATAAACTTCATGGTTCGTAGATACGCCATCTGGGAACCTATTCGAGAAGAAAAACAGAAATAAGAAAATCAATTATGTAAAAGGATGAAGGATATTGAAAGCTCTTGGTATAGTATTTAGTGCAAGAAAAGCAGGAAATTGTTCGAATTGTGTTAAGTATTG
>JAGMEZ010000567.1 GCA_023127905.1 Caldifarciminota bacterium | reverse complement strand
TGGTTAAGAAGTTATCTCTGCCTACTGCTTACTCCCAACTCCCCACTGGGGTAACCTGGGACGGACGGGATAATGAAGGGAGAGAGGTTCAGGGGGGAGTTTACTTTCTTAAGGTGGGTGGTGAATGTGTCGGGAAAGTCGTGAAGGTGAGGTGAGGATTAATAGAAGGTGTCAGACTAAGAAATAAGATTGGAGGTATCTATGAAACGAAGAATACTCATTTTATCAATTTTTGTGGCGATCGTATTTGCTACCACGCTTCATTCGGAACCTTACACCCACGTAAATTATCCGCATGAGGAATCAAGCAACATGTGGTTTGACTCATTGAATGTGCGATTTATAGGCAACTGGCCCTTTGCAGAGACATGGCCCATAGAATACGATAATGACCGCGACATAGTATTCTTGTCATCGGGTGGAGGTGTTTATATTGTTGATGTATCAATTCCATCAAGTCCACAACAGATTTCTGAATTACTGCGAACAAGAGGATTCATTATTGACCTTTTTTACGATCCATCATATCAAAGACTCTATACTGCGGACTGGAGATGGGGCTTCGAAATTTGGGATGTTACAGATCCTTCAAATCCATTAAGGTTGGGGTTCTGTGATACAGACGGACAAGCATGGGGGATATTTACGACAACCTTTTACGCATATGTTGCCGCGGAGTATATGGGCTTAAGAGTAGTGAGCATTGCAAATCCATCTTTTCCTTATGAGGTGGGATTTTGCGATATTCCAGGTGATGCACGCCAAGTTTTTGTATTGGATACCCTTGCTTATGTTGCATGCAGTAATTCAGGACTTAGAATAATTAATATATCAGTTGCACCAAATCCATTTGAAGTTGGTTTCTATGATACTCCTGGTTTTGCCCACGATGTATTTGTTAAAGACACAATAGCGTATGTTGCAGATAGTGACTCAGGGCTAAGAATAATCAATATCTCTTCGCCATCTAATCCGCAAGAAATAGGGAGCTATACAATCCATACCGTTGACGACATTGTGATTTCAGATACCTTTGCATATGCAACAGGAATAGGAGGCGGTCTCAGAATTCTCAATATTTCCAATCCAGCAAGCCCATTCGAAGTTGGCTCCTACAACATTGCAGGTTTGAATGCATGGGGTGTTGATATTTCTGACTCAAATGCCTTTATCGCAGATCGCGTCCGAGGGTTACGAGTGGTTGATATTTCCATACCATCGAATCCTCATGAAATTGGAAATTACTCTAAAATTCCTGGTGAGGCGAATGGCGTATATGTATCTGCCTCATATGCATTTCTTGCAGACGGATATCATCGCGGACTCAGAATTATAGATATATCGAATCCTTTGACACCCATTAGTGTCGGATATTGCTCTACGAATTGCCGTACACAGGATGTTTTTGTATCAGGGTCCTATGCATATCTTGCTAGTAGCGGTTATTCCGGAGGACTCAAGGTGATAGATATTTCTACTCCCTCGAATCCCCAGCAGGTTGGGAGCTATTCATCTCCTGGATGGTCCTATGATGTTTTTGTTTTAGGTCAGTACGCATATATTGCGGATGGCGACTCTGGGCTGAGGGTGGTGAATATCTCAACACCATCCAACCCATATGAGACAGGATTCTGTGATACTCCTGGAAAGGCGCAGTCAGTGTTTGTGGTTGATTCATTTGCATATATCGCAGATTATGATTGTGGTCTTCGGATTATCAATGTCGCTAATCCTGTAAATCCACTGGAAATTGGCTTCCTTGACACACAGAGTTATGCGTATGGTGTTCATGTGGTTGATTCCTTCGCATACATTGCTGATTACAACGATGGACTGCGAGTAATTGATATATCAAATCCTGCTAGCCCCCAGGAGGTTGGGTATTGTGATACATACGGTTACTCTTATGATGTCTATGTATCGGGGAATTATGCATATGTTGCTGACACATGGCAAGTATCCCTTATAGACATATCTACGCCATCAAATCCATATGAAATTGGCTATTATTACACACCTACATTCGCAGGTGACGTGTTTGTCGAAGACTCTTTGATATTCGTTGCTTGCCGTGAAACTGGACTGCAAATCTATAAAAATCTTCTCCTAGGAATTGAAGAGAATAAGAGTGCACTACCAACAACACCGCTAAAACTCGTTATATCTCCAAATCCCTTTTCTACAGCTACTATGATCAAGTTGTTGGGGGTACGAAAAAACCAAAGAATCATCCTCACTATCTACGACGCTACGGGGAGGAGGGTAAGGCACTTTATCCTTTATCCTTCATCCTTTATCCTTGAGACCACATGGAATGGAAGAGATGAGGTTGGGAATTTGGTCCCCCCCGGCATCTACTTCCTCAAACTCAATGGCAAGCCTGTTGGAAAAGTGGTGAAGGTAAGGTGATCTTCTTTTTGGAGGAATAATGAAAAATTGGATATTCATATTTTCATTTTTTGGCTTATTCACTTTTTTTACATAACTACATTCTAATCCTTATACGGATATAAATTATTCTCAAGAGGAATTGCAATGTATGTGGTTTGATTCACTCAATGTACGTTTTATAGGCAACTGGCCATTCGGACCATCATATGACGTAGCAATAGATACTGCAAGAAATCTTTGTTTTGTTGGTTCTGGAGGTGGAGTATATATTGTAGATGTATTATATCCATACAATCCTGTAAAATTATCAGAGGAAATTCATAGTAGAGGTGATATAGAAGATATCTTTTTTGAAATGTCATCGCAACAGCTCTTCCTTGCTGTTGGTCGTCATGGCTTTGAAATATGGGATGTGTCAAATGTAAATAGCCCCCTAAAACTTGGAGCAGCTGAGTCCCAAGACTGGGCCAGTGGTATTTTTGTCATAGGAAATTATGCCTATTTGGCTGATGACAGTGGAGTCGCTGTCCTTGATGTATCATCGCCATCAAATCCGCAGGAGCTTGGATACTGCGATACGCCTGGTTCCGCATTAGACCTTTTCGTTTCCGGTTCTTTCGCTTATGTCGCGGATAGACATTTTGGTTTGAGAGTAATAGATGTTGCAAATCCCACAAATCCCCATGAAGTTGGATTCTATGATACCCCCGGATTGTCCTATGATGTTTTTGTAGACAGTATTTTTGCATACATAGCTGATGAAGCAGAAGGGCTTCGAATTGTAAATGTTTCAAATCCATCGAATCCCTATGAGATTGCTTTCTACAATACTCCTGACTTGGCTGTTGGCGTTTGCATCATTGATACCCTTGCTTTGGTTGCGGATTATCTCAGTGGTCTTCTCATAATCAACATTTCTGATCCTGCAAATCCTGTATTTATTGGTCAATGTCTGGTGCTAGGTGAAGCAATGGACGTTTGTGTTTCGGATTCGTTTTCTTTCGTTTCAAATAAGGTGAGTGGATTAAGGATAATTGATATTAGTTCCCCATCAAATCCTTCGGAGATAGGTAATTTTGATACACCAAACAATGCAAATGATATTCACATAAAAGGAAACTTCGCTTATATTGCAGAGGCAATGGAAGGTTTGAGAATATTGGACATATCAGATATCTCAAATCCTAAAGAAATCAGTTGCTGCAGCACACCAGGAAGTCCACAAAGCGTCTTTGTCTTGGGAGATTATGCGTATGTTGCAAGTGATATTCAAGGATTACGCATAGTGAATATATCAAATCCATATAGTCCTCAGGAAATTGGTTTTTATGATCCTCCCGGAAGCGTGAAAGACGTTTTCGTCGTGGACACATTTGCATATTTAGCCTGCAATTCGAATGGTCTTCGTATAATTAATGTCTCTTCGCCTTCTAATCCATATGAAGTTGGCAATTGCGACACACCCAACTATGCTTCTGGGATTTTCGTCCTGGGAACCTATGCTTATATGGCAGATGGCAATTCTGGGCTTAGAATAATCGATATCGGCAATCCTGCAAATCCTCAGGAGATTGGTTTCTGCGATACTGATGGATTCGCAAGGAACGTTTTTTTAGAAGACCAGTACGCATTTGTTGCGGATGGTGCCTTGCGCATTATTTATGTTGGAATTCCAACAAATCCAATCGAGGTCGGAAGTGATACACTTTGGGCAGCATATGACGTCCACATTTTGAACTCGCTTGCATACGTAGCAGGAGGATACAAGCTGCGAATATTAAATGTAGAAAGCCCGGCAAACCCTCTCGAAATTGGGTACTATCAAAGCGAACAGGGTGGCGGAGTTGGAGTTTTTGTGGCAAATTCGCATGTATTTTGTGCTTATTTAGACCTTGGGATGAGTATTTACGAATATTTGGGAGCGGGAGTAAAGGAAGAAGAAAAGCCGCTCTCCTTTCCTTCCAAGATGCAGCTTCTTCAGAATCCTGTGAAAGCAAATTATATCGAACTGTTATTGACTTCTACTGAAGGCAATGAAGCTGAAATCGCCATCTACAATCAAATCGGACAGAGGCTTAGAACATACCAGTTTAATGGATTGAAATCAGGCGATAATAGGCTAAGGCTTGATGCAAAGGATTTGCCAAACGGTATCTACTTCCTCAAACTCAATGGCAAACCAGTCGGGAAAGTGGTGAAGGTGAGGTGACAATCATAAAATCGCAATATTAGTAATATTGGTAATTCTTACTAATATAGTTCTTGCATCTCAAACCAGTGCTGTTATAACTTTTGAGAAACGGTATGGTGGAATCTCTCAAGATATAGGTAGATCAGTCATCCAAACCTTTGATGGAGGTTATTTAGTGGTCGGCTCATTAAGTTATAATATTTATCTAATGAAGACAGATTCCGTCGGTGATTCTCTTTGGGCAAAAAGATACAACAATGGTGGGGGTTCGTATTATTCAGTTAAAGAAACAAATGATAGAAACACTGGGGGTCAAAACACTGGGGGTCAGACTAACAGATAAAATTTAGCGGCAGTAGTGCCATAAATCCAGATTTCGTCCCTGTTATTCAAATTATAAAGTCACAAAGTCAACAGGCTGTTAC
>JAGMEZ010000566.1 GCA_023127905.1 Caldifarciminota bacterium | reverse complement strand
ACCCGTCACATCCGTCGTCCTGAAATAAAATTGAGGACGATAACCCTTGAAAAATGGAGTGTGACGACCACCCTCCTCCTTCTTCAATATATATACCTTACCACTAAATTTCGTGTGCGGTGTTATCGTCCCAGGCGCTGCTACCACCATCCCACGCTTTAAATCGTCCTTCTCTACACCACGCAATAATACCCCAACATTATCACCCGCCTCCGCATAATCCAATATCTTACGAAACATCTCCAAACTCGTCGCCACCGTCTTATGATGCATCCCCAATCCCACTACCTCAACCGCATCACCACCCTTTATCTTACCACGCTCAACCCTCCCTGTACCTACTGTACCACGTCCCGTTATGCTGAATACATCCTCCACACTCATCAAAAATGACTTGTCTACATCCCGTACAGGCGTCGGTATGTAACTGTCTATTACATCCAGTAACTCATGTATCGGCTTCCAAGCATCACACTCATCATCGCATTCCAATGCCTTTAATGCACTACCACGTACTATCGGTATGTCATCCCCAGGAAACTCATACTGCGTCAATAACTCCCGCAACTCCAATTCTACCAAATCCAGTAACTCAGGATCATCAACCATATCACACTTGTTCAAAAATACTACCATGCATGGTACATTAACCTGACGCGCCAATAATATATGCTCACGAGTCTGCGGCATCGGTCCATCAGGTGCACTCACTACCAGTATCGCCCCGTCCATCTGTGCTGCACCCGTTATCATGTTCTTGATGTAATCTGCATGTCCAGGACAATCAACATGTGCATAATGACGTTCCTTCGTCTCATACTCTATGTGCGCTAACTGTATCGTTATTCCCCGCGCCTTCTCCTCAGGTGCCTTGTCTATATCATCAAAAGGTACATACTCCGCCAACCCATCCTTCTCCAATACCTTCGTCATCGCACTCGTTAACGTACTCTTTCCATGATCAACATGACCTATCGTTCCCACATTTACATGAGGCTTCGTCCTCTCAAACTTCTTCTTCGCCATTAGTTACCTCCTAAACCCTGTGTATTTTTTTCTAGATAGCCCACGACCGGGATTGAACCGGTGACCTCATCCTTACCAAGGATGTGCTCTACCTACTGAGCTACGTGGACAGCACTCAAATTTTCTATTTTAACAAAAAAAATAAAATTTGTCAAGGTTTTTTCGCACTTTTTTAAAAAAAAACTAAAAAATAAAAAAAACATTATATACAGATAAGTATCTAATAAATATAATCTTAATAAAATTAAGATAAAAAACTAAAATTCTCAACCAAACCATATCGATTAAATTTTCCATCTCAGATACATATATCTAATAAGTTTGAAAAAGAAAATCACTTACTATAAACTTATAAACAGAATTTTCAAAATAAAAAATCTATTTAAAATATTATAAAAAAAACCGAAATCTGTGAAATTTGATTCTTTCCCGAATTTGTTGCAAACGACTGTTTAAATTTGCTGTTTTAAATAGTGTGTAATCTGAAAAAGTTTAAGATGATTTAATCTTCCTTTAGGACTCTTAAATCCTCTACGAACCGCTTCCATCTGTCTCCATATATTAATCAATGTTTCAGACTGCTCATAGCGAGGCACATCAGGATGCTCCAAATACGTAACCATTTTCTCAAATTTAGGACTTGAAAGAAATTCCATACACTTGGTTAAATGCCAGGAGTTCTGCCACCATGTTTCTCTTGCCAATGAATCTCGCTTATCATATGCTTCTTGGCTATCTTGTGAAACATCGAAGATATCCCACAATTGATGCTTGAAAATGAGAATTTTCTCTATAATGGTTCCAGCATATATCTCCATCATCTCTGGAATTAAAAGATGTTCTTTTTCTCCCCAACGATCATTCGTTTGAGGATATTCCATTTCATCTCCCACAATTCTGCCCTATGAAGCTCCCACTCCTTTCCCTTTAAGGATTTGCGAAATTGAACAATAGCATTCCTGAGGTAATGCCAGATCCACTGTATCACATGATAGTAATCATACTGCTGATGTGCATCAGGCCACACCTTTGCGACTACTTTGGGAAAACAAGCGAACAGATCAAAAATTACACAATAAGGTTTAATTCCCCACTTATCCAGCTTACGACAAAATGATTCAGTAACTCCTCGACCATAAAATCCTCTTACGGGCTCAAGGTAAAGAATATTTATCTTTTTGGTATCACCAGCAATCTGCTCATAGCGTCCACCTCTTCTTGGCATGTATTCATCCAGACAAAGAGCACCAGAGAATTTTAATCGTTTTATGATTTCAGAAAAGCTATACTGTGCTGCAATACGATGTTTCCATCGGTCCAATGTTGATTTGGATCCAGTGGTATTAAATGTACGAGAGAATCTCCTTGCAATGCGTTCTAACGTGACATTATCTTCAACAATATGTGATACTCCTTCCCTGATAAGTTTTCTTGTTGCCCTCTGGTAACGCTCTATTCCCGGAATAGGCAGAAGGAAAGCTGTTCTTGGACAGTTAGGATTGAGACATTTACTGTAAATCATCCTTACTCGAAGAACCACAGGATGCACTGAATGTGCTGTTTTAACTGTCTTCCAATGTTCCTTAGCTTTCTTAAATGGTTGCTTTTTTCCGCAATCTGGACAAATACAGAATCTTGGGATCTTTGGTTCAACAACTTTAATTTCGGTTCTATTCATCGGGTAGTCCCTCCTTTCCAGAAGGAATACTACCCAATTATTAGTTAATGAACAACTAAATTTGCAACAAATATGGGAAAGTGTTGTAAGAACTTATTTCATACGGAGATATATTATATTTTTGCAACAAATGTGGGAAAGACTCCATTTTTATTCTTGACAACCAATTTATTTTATTTTAATATACTAACTCTATGTTAAAAGAGTGTATTCATAAGAAGAAGAAAAATCCAAAGATTCTTACAGAGGAGGCAAGATGAAAAAGCTTCATATCTCCTTATGTTTACTGCTTCTGTTTGCACTACCCCTTACTGCTGGAACCATAACAAAAACAGTAACATTTCAGGAGAAAGACCTAATTTTCTCCAGGGTGAATGACTATGATGTTGTAGAACTTAAAGGCTACCCATCACTTGTAAAACCAGGGAAACCAAGACTTCCTCGCATTGTACTTCCTTTAGCTATCCCGGCAGGAACAACACCAATAAAGGTAGAGATTATTTCCCAGGACATAATTGATCTTCCTGGCACGTACGCCATCATTCCAGCCCACCCAGATATTCCCTTACCAATGCCAGGAAAAACGTTCATTCCTGATGAAATTTATCCTGATCCTAACATTTATGCTTCGGATAATCTCTATCCTGACATAGAGATAAAAATCAATGGTTCAGGTACAAAGAGTGGATATCGAATTGCTCATATTGAAATGTATCCACTTCGCTATATCCCGGCAAATGGAAAATTACAACTCTCCACACATATAACTTACAGGGTTGAATTTGTATACGATAATATTCAATCGACGATTCCAACCCAACGGCAAAAAGATGTTTTTGGTGAAACAGTGAGAAAAATAGTAACAAACCCTGAGGATGTTTCTGCTTTTGCGCCTCAGATCGGTGGTCGATGGTCTCAAGCTCGTGTTCCGCCAGGATACTATGAATATGTTGTAATCAGTGAAGATCCGATTGACACAGTATTCCAACAATTAATTGACTGGAAGACTAAAAAAGGTATTCCAGCAACAATAGTCACGGTTTCCTGGATAAATAGCAATTACACCGGTTATGATCTTCAGGAGCAGATAAGGAACTTTATCATCGACGCCTATACAAACTGGGGAACTATATATGTTTTGTTGGGCGGTTCTGGTGACCAGAAAACAAGTGGACAGAATATCGTTCCTGCAAGAATAGCATGGTATACTTATGCTGGAGGTGGTGAAAACGATCAACTCCCAAGCGATATATATTACTCTGATCTTGATGGTAATTGGGATGCCAATGGTAATCATACCTATGGTGAACTTTCTGATAACGTGGATATGTACAGTGATGTCTACGTAGGACGGGCATCAGTATACAATGTATCAATGGTTCAAAACTTTATTTACAAGGTTCTGACTTATGAAAAGAATCCGCCAACTGACTACATCAAAAGATTGATGCTGCCCACAGCCATACTCTGGCCAAGTTATGAAGAACGTCCGATTCAGGATTCCATTGCCCGTATGGCACCTGCTGATTGGCGTATTGCCAAGATGTATGAAAGAAATGGAACACTCACTCAACAGGGAATGATCGATACGATGAACGTTGGTTATAATCTCGGTCACTGGGAAGGTCACGGTGATCAAAACGGTATCTATTTATATTATTCAGGAGCTTATCTGAGTTCGAGTGACGCAGATGGTCTTGTAAATGGAGACAAAGTGGGGATTGCGAATTCCATTGGATGTTCGTGTGGTGGCTGGGACCTCGTCCCGGGTGGCGACTGTTTTGCCGAGCATCTGGTGAATCGTGTAGGTGGTGGTCTTTGTGCTGTTATGATGAATGCACGATACGGCTGGGGTGCACTTGTTGGTGGTAATTATGTCCCCGGTCCATCAGAGCGTTTAGATACGACATTCTATGCAAATTTATTCCAATTAGATATCTATCATCTCGGCGAAACTCACGCTTTAGCAAAGGATGCCTGGGTATTCTATGCGGATTCAGGTAATCAATATGAGTATACACGATGGTGTATATACGAATTCAACCTGCTTGGTTGTCCGGAGATGCCCATCTGGACAGATGAACCAATGACTCTTACTGTTAATTTCCCGGCGTCTATTCCTATTGGTAATCAGAACGTTAGTGTTACTGTAACAAGCAGTGGAAACCCAATTAATAATGCGCTTGTTTGTTTACAGAAAGGAACAGAAACATATGCAAGTGGTTATACAAATGCATCAGGCTTTGTTTCATTAAACGTTACACCAACAACACCTGGATTCATGGACATAACTGTAACTGCCCAAAATCACTATCCTTTTGAAGATTCAATAATTACCTTAGCGACCGGTCTTTATATTTCATTCTTAAAGGGCATCATTGATGACTCTGGTGGCAACAATAATGGACAAATAAATCCTGGAGAAACCATAAACCTGACTGCATGGGCAAAAAATTATGGTGTTGAGACAGGTTATGGCATCTATGCCTATTTGAGTGAAACAGACCCATATATCAGTATCTCTTCTGATTCTACCTGGTTTGGTGATATAAATCCAGATGATTCTGCAAGCGGAACACCTTCTTATGTGTTCAGTGTTACAGATAACTGTCC
>JAGMEZ010000565.1 GCA_023127905.1 Caldifarciminota bacterium | reverse complement strand
TTTTAATAGGCGCTTTGTTTTTTGCAGCAATGCATATCGGATTATTAACAACAGGAATGAATATTTATATGTTCTCAGGAATAGTTTTTTCTACTTTTATTTTAGGTGTTGTAGCAGGTTACTTTCGCGAAAAAACAAACAGCCTGATTCCTGCAATAATTGCCCATATGATGTTCAATATTGGTGGAGGATTATTAAGCTTCTTAGGTAAATTAAACGGATGAAAGGGGACATAAAAAAGAAGGCAAGTCCGAAATTAAGAAAATTGGTGTTTCGGGAAAGAATTTCCCGAAACCAAATCAAGGGTTCAGTATTTTGTAGCGTTGGGACTTGTCCCCAACAAAAGGAGAATTGATGTAGGTAGATATTGGGGATGGGAAACTTCTGTAGGAGGAAAGCATAAATTATATAAAAATCTTAAAAATTGTAAGTTAAAAGAAAGTTGCAAAAATGGTTTTTCGCAGTACCATACAAAATATAAGGAGGAGAGATGGTATTCCTATTGGTTTTAATGCTGGCAACAAATCCAAATCCTGGAGATGATTTCCTTCCTCAGTGGATGACCCCGGAAGAGAGTTTACATGTAGATGAAATTGGAAAGGGACATATTGTGACAGTACCACCTGGAGGCTGGGTTGAAACCCCTGGTGAATTTGAACAGTTACATGGTGTCTTTATTACATGGTTATATGGCTACTTTAACTCAATTTTCCGGGAAATTGTTCGTGAGGTCGTTGCGATTTCAAAGACATATATAATTGTTGGCAGCAATGGTGAAAAGAATAATATTATAAATTACCTGCAAAATAATGGTATTCCGCTCGATTCGGTAGAATTCTATATATGGCCACGGAATTCCGTCTGGAGCCGCGACTATGGTCCATGGTTTATGCGCAAGTACGATAACACTGAAGGAATAGTTGACTTTATCTATAATCGATCCTGGAGACCAGATGATGATACAATCCCATGGCGCATAGGTGATGCCTGGGCGATTCCCGTTTATGGTTCGCCCCTAATACATGCTGGTGGTAATTTTATGGTGGACGGTTTAGGTACCGGTTTTGCAAGCACACTAATATATCAAGAGAACCTATCTTTGACACCTGAGCAGATAGATTCTTTAATGTTAGAATATAGTGGACTTGAACAGTTCATTGTGCTGCAGCGGATGAATACTGAATATACAGGACATATTGATCTGTGGACAAAGATTCTGAATGACACGCTGGTTCTTGTCGGTGAATATGAACCTGGACACCAGAATTATAATTTGCTTAATCAAAATGCGGATTCAATTGCCAGCTGCAAAAATAGAGAAGGATATAATTATTGCGTGGTGAGAATACCGATGCCATGGTCAACGTCAGATGCACCACCTACATATCTCAATTCATTAATGGTAAACAATAAGGTTCTTGTCCCACTCTGGGGGCTTTCGGAGGATGACACGGCATTATTTATCTACGAACAACTCTTACCAAACCACGAAATAATCGGTATAGACTGCTCCTCAATGTCCGGTTCAGGTGGGGCTATCCACTGTATTACAATGCAGGCTCCAAGCAGACGATATATTCACATCAAACACTATGCATTACCAGATTCTACAAACGATACGTTAAACCCTTACAGGGTAAGGGCTGAAATTATCACTTCGGGTGGTTTAATTACAGATTCAACCCTTGTCTTTTATAAAATTAACAGCAATCCAGTATTTAATGTTACTCCACTTTCAGCAGTTGGTGATACACCCGGTGTATACGCGGGCTATATCCCTGCGCAATCTTTCGGTGACACTGTTTGCTACTATCTGTTGGCAAAAAACACTGAAGATATCAGAAGAACCTCACCTTTTAATGTCCCGCCTCATATCTATGCTTTTCTTGTTGGACCTGGTGTTTCCGTTGCTGAAAATGATTTAAGAAAACTACTATGTACCTTTAAAGCCTATCCAAACCCTGCCCATAACAATCTGATTTTCTCATTGAGCTTGCAAGAGGTAACGGGTGTAAGGATTGAGGTTTACAATGTTCTTGGGCAAAGGGTGAAACTGTTAGAAAACGCAGTGTATAAGCCCGGGAAGTATCTTGTTGAATGGAATTTACGAAACGATGAGAATCGTCCATTGACACAGGGCGTCTATTTCTATAAAATTATTACAGAACAAGGAGAAGAACAAGGGAAGTTTTTACTTATTTTATAGTATAAGAGAGGAGCTGAAAATGGAATTATTTAGAAAGAGTCTGTGTATTCTTGGTTTATTTACAGTACTTTCTGTTAATTCAATCATATCCGCACATGAAACAAAAGTAGAGCAGATAGTCGGGCATGTTACCTCTGTATTAGATGATGGGAAAACTGTTGTTGTCAACAGGGGAGAGAATGATAATCTTATTGTTGATCACCTCTGCTTTTTTCTTCCCAACAGGGGTGATGGTGGTGCAGAAATAGAGTGGGATATTCAGCTTGCAAATGGTAAAATTAAGAAGCTAACTCCGGATAGTGTATTCATTACACTGCAGGATATTGACGGTGTTGTAAAGTTCGGAGATTACTGTGGATTGAACGCTGAAATTCCTGTATTCGTTTTAGGAACGGATATTGGTATGATTGCAGCATGGGATATAGGATTCATTGACTACGAATTTAAGTTGCCTATATTTGAATTGAAAGAGCTCATCAGGAACCCATCCCAGGAAAAAATTGACAGTATCATTGATGTTTTGGTCGAAGAGGTACACAAGCATGCTGATGTTGCAGAATTGGGTGGTGGAGGAAGGATAATAAAGGGAGGGATATTTGATGGTATGAGTTGGGGGGAAGCCTTTGAAAAAACCAGAAAGGAAGATGTAAAACTTTACTTAGAATACGTAAGGTACTTTCCTGCAAGATATATTAACTATTACTGGGAGTTCATTTCGACATATGCAACGTGGATGTCCGGTGAGACACCTACAGCAGAACATGAGAGGAAAAAAGAAGAAGCAGCACCGCATGCTGATGAAGGCGACATGTTCGTTGCCGAAGGGAAGTACCAGGATGCTATTGAATCCTTCAAGAAGGCACTCGCTACATTCCCTGATTATTTCTATGCTGAAGAGAGATTAAGATTTACGGAGAAGGTGCTCAAGCATATCAAGATGCTGGAAGATGACCCGAATGATGTTATGGTTAGATATGAGCTTGGGAGGGAATACTATGAGCTTTATAAATACGATGAAGCCCTTGAGCAGTTTTATCGGGCAAAAGAGCTGGGATATGATAGTGTTGCGGTCAATACATACATTGGTTATTCCTATACTGGTAAGTCGATGTATTCAAAGGCGCGAGAAATATTCGAATCCCTTGCGAAAATAAGACCGAAGGATGAGAACATAAAGAAGTGGCTCAGATACGCTTCAGCGCGAGAGAAACAGTATATTGTAGGGGGGGGCGCAGAGTCATACATAATGACCGGAAACATAAAGTATGAAGAAGAAAACTTCGACGCTGCAATAACTGAATATAAGAGGGCACTTGAACTTGATCCAGATTCAAAGAAAGCACGTCGACTTATAGACAAAACAACAAAGAGAAAGAAGGCACTTCAGGAACAGGAATGGGCGTGGGAGAACTGGGGAAAAGGTGATTTTGATTATGCAAAATACCGGTGGGAAAATGCGATTAGTATCTGTGAGAAGATAGATGATATAGAATGCGTCAAAGCTAATCTGGATGATATGGCAGACTACATGTTCGATCATGCATTCTATGACAGTGCGATTGTAGTGTATAAACGTATTCTTGAAATTGACCCCAAAGAGTATGACCCATACATAAGTATTAGTAATTGTTATAAAGGGAAGAAGGATTATCAGAGAGCTGTGGAATGGGCTGAAAAAGGGATTAAGGTTAGTCCGAGTGTTGCATGGGGGTATAATATTCTTGGTTTAGCCTATCAGAAGATGGGCATTATAGATAAGCAGATAGCTTATTTTCTGAAAGCAACTGAGTTAGACACAGAATATAAGTGGCCTAATTACAACCTTGCTCTGGCTTACGTAAAGAAAGGAAACTATGAAAAAGCAAAACAATACTTCGAGAGAGCTATAGAAATAGACAATGATTTCTGGGATGCACGGAATGACCTTGTTAACGTTGAGTGTATACTCGAGACCATCCAAAAATTAGAGGATAATCCTGGTGATATTAATTCACGACTGAGACTTGCACGTGCTCACTGGCATATAGGTGAGTATGAACGGTGTATTGAGGAATTGAAGAAGGTAATTGCAGAAAGGAATAATGATGTTACGGCTCTATCGTATCTTGGTTATTCATATACTGAATTAGGAGAATTTGATGAGGGGAAACCCTATCTCGAGAAGGCTTACTCGCTTCAACCTATACCAAACTTGAAGGCATGGTTACTGTACAATGAAGGGAAAAAGGCAATCTCACTAAACCCCAAAGATACTGATGGATACCTGAAATTAGGAGAGAGCGACCTGTACTGGGAATATTTCAATGATGCGCTTGCTGATTTTGGGCTTGCACAACAGATGGGAGCTGATACCGAACTGGTCTATCTGAATGTGACCAAGGCAAGACAGGGGAACGAAGCAGATAAACTATACGATAATGCAGGAACCTACTATAGTAGGGCTGAGTACGAGAAAGGTATAGAATATGCAGAGAAGGCTCTAAAACTTTACAGGTCGATAGGTGATAAATCTGGAGAGATGTGGTCATTGTTAAGGATTGGATGGTGTTATGCCGGATTGCATCAGCACAAAAAGGCACTCAAGTACTATGAGAAGACGGGAATTATAGCAGATGAACTCTTTGATGAGGTGAAAAAGGCAAAATACCTTGCTGCCATTGGTGATTATTATAAAAGTATAGGAGAGTATCCAACTGCACTCGAATATAAGAAGGAAGCGCAGATACTCTATCATAATAATAATGACCTTATAAACGAAGCATGGACGCTTTCCTCAATCGGCTTTCTTGTAGGTAGTTTGGGGGAATTTGATGAGATGATAAGTAGCTACAAAAAGGCGCTCAGCATACATGAGAAAACAATGAATTTCCCCGGTATCTGTTCTGCTTTGAGTGATATAGGATGGGCATATGAAAATGAGGGTGACTATTCAATGGCTCTTGAATACCAGATGAAAGCTCTAAAGGTGGCACAGGATAAGAACCAGAGGTGGACAGAAATGTATGCATACAGTGGTATTGGAAGTATATACAGTGAGTTGGGTGATTCGTTGAATGCTGTAAAATATCGTCAATATTTTCTCGATGCAGCCACAGCGTTAGGTAGTAAAACAGATAGGTCGAATGCCCTTAATAGTCTTGGACTTGTTTACCTCGAAATTACAGGCGAATATGAAAAGGCTCTCGAGTACTTTATTAAATGCCGTAATCTCTCCCGATTAATCGAGTACACAGTGGGGGAAGGTTGTGCAATTTCTAATATAGGAGTAGCGTATTCAAGGCAGGGAAAGCATACCGAAGCACTTGCGTACCACGAAAAAGGATTGCGACTTGTGAGAAGTGTAAACTCAAGCTATACAGAAATGCAAGGTCTTGATGAAATGGGGGAAACTTATCAAGAGCTCAAGAGATATACGGAAGCGCTTAAATGCCACCTTCAAGCAATAGAGATCGCAGAAGCAATAGGAGTGAAGACAGAGAAATGGCGGTATGAACTTAATGCTGGAAAGGTATACGAAGAAATGGACAACTTTGAGAAGGCAGTAGAGTATTACAAGAGGTCGGCAGGGACCCTTTCTGGAATAAAGAAGAAGATAAAGAGTGAGAAATTGAGAAAGGGATTCGCGGAAATGGAGAAACAGATTGAGGTATACAAAAGGTTAATCGATATACTCATAAGGATGGGAAAACCAGATGAGGCTTTCAAGTACATAGAGGAAAGCAAATCGAAGATAATAAAGGATGCCTTTGGTGATATAAAACCCAAGACAGAAGATAAGGAACTGAAGTTGACGCTTGAGGAAGTTGATAAGATTGAAAAAAAGAAAGAAGCGCTGGAGAAACAGCTTTTAGAGGAGAAGAAAAAACCTGTTGAAGAACAGGACGAGACTAAAATTATGACATTAAGTAAAACGCTGGCAAATACCGAGGGAGAGTTCAATCAATGGATGATGAGACTGAAATTTCAGAACCCGAATATGTTTGATGCTCTCACCATAAAACCTGCGACCCTCGGGGATGTTCAAAACGATATTCCTGGTAATATCCTGCTTCTCGAGTATTTCATCTCATCTGATAAGCTTTACATTTTTTGCATTGGAAAGAACCACTTCGTTGCAAAATCAGTAGATGTAGCGGAGTCTGAGATAAACGGTCTCGTGGAATACTACCTTGGAGTGGTTAAGGATCCATTATCCAATGTGGATGAGGAATTAAATGAGCCTGCATTGAAACTCTATGAATATCTCCTGAGACCGGTAGAGGATGAGATGGAAAAATTTGAAAATATAGTCATTGTCCCTTTTGGCTCTCTCTACTATCTCCCTTTCCATGCCCTTGTATGTGAGAAAAAGGGAAAGAAAGAATATTTTCTCAACTTGAAGAAAGTTTCATATACAACATCTGCAACCTTTGCTGACCTTTTGAGAGAAGAGGATAAAAGTATTGATAAACTGATAGGTATGGGTAATCCTGATGGGAGTCTTCCATCTGCTTCAGAAGAAGTGGAGTTACTGAGAAATGAGATATTTAAGCAGAATGCTCTCATCTGGACGCTCAGTGAGGCAACCAAAGAGAAATTTCTTACACATGCAAAGGATTATGATATTGTACATCTTGCAACACACGGTACAATCCTGAATAACCCACTCGAATCATACCTTCTATTTGCAGGCGATACGGAGAACGAACAGAAATTGACGCTACTTGAAGTGGCTGGATATACTGCCCTCAGAGATAGAACCGACCTTGTGTTTCTCTCAGCGTGCCAGACAGCAACTGAAGAGGGTAAGGGAGGGAGTGGATCTGAGTTAATTTCTCTTGCTGAGGCGTTTGCAATGGCAGGACCACCTACCCTCATCGCAACGCTGTGGGAGGTAAATGATGTTTCAACAAGCAAGCTTGTTGTAAATTTTTATCATGAACTAAAAAACCGGGATGAAAATAAACTGGATGCACTAAGATCTGCTCAGCTTGATTTGCTGAAGAGCGAAAATTTTTCACATCCTTATTTTTGGGCTCCTTTTATCCTGATTGGAAACTGGAGGTAGTTTATATTTTCCAGGTTTGGTTTTAAGGAAAATATTATTGACAGGCATATTTTTTTGTTGTATATATAACATAAGGAGTGAGAGGAAATGAAGGGATTATATCTTATTTGCTTAATCTTTTTAATTTTATTAAGTCCCTTTTTTGCTGAGGAAGAAAAGGAAGCCGTGGCAATTATTACGTCTTTTTCCGGGTCTGTTCACATAGAAAGGGATGGTGAAGATCTTCCGACCGATGCAATGGTTCAACTGTACTCAGGGGATAAGATTGAGATAGGTGGTGATGGGAAATTGGTAATTCTTTATACATCAGGAAAATTTAGATCGATAGGAGCGTCATCTTCCATTGTAATTGAGACTGGAAGGCTGGAGGTAGAAAGTGAAGAAGCAAAGGATAAAGCCATCGAAGAGAAGAGAACAGAGGACTTCAAGCCACTTTTCGCATTCAAAGCAGCGTCAGAAAGGCTGGGGGGGAGAAAAGGTGTGAGAGCACCTGACACAACAGGAATATTTATTCTTTCTCCGGGAAATTCAGTAATTCTTGAGGATAAACCACAGCTTATATGGACGTCTGTAAGCGAGACAAAAGAATACAGTTTAAAAATACAGAGGATGGCGGTGGCTGTGGGGACTATAACACTCAGCGATACTGCGATTGAGTACCCGGTAGACTGGCAATCTTTAGAGCGTGAAAAATCATATGTTATGAAGGTAGAAGCGCAAAAAGAAGAGAAGGTATTAGCGTCGAGAATTGTTCGCTTTAAGGTGTTATCCGAGGCGAAAGCTCAGATAGTGGAAAATGAAAAGATAGCTATATGTGAAAACTCTCCCGATGAGATCACAACCCACCTTCTCCTGAGTGAACTTTATAAAGAAAATAGGCTTTTTGGTCTTGCGATAGCAGAGTTGGATAGATTGATAGCCCTTGCTCCAGATATACCTGAATTCCATCGTTCTTTAAGTGAGGTTTACAGCGATTTTGGACTAAAAAAGATGAGTAATCGGGAACTTGATAAATACGAGGAATTGACAAAAGGTAATTAATGTCGAACCGCTTTTTTCTTATCTTCGTACTAATTTTTTTTCATTCATTATCTCTTTTAGGACAGGTTGTATCCCATCCTGAAATTGAAAAGAACCTTAATATGGCAGATTCACTCCTTGAGATAGAACAATTCGAGGAATCTTTCCATTTATACACAAAGATTCTTAAGGATGCTGAGGTTGAAAATCTGAAGGAATTGAAGGCTTGTGCGCTGAAAGGTCTTGGGAATATAGAGCTATTGTGTGGTGATTTGAAGAAAGCAAAGGTATACTACAAAGATGCTCTTAATATATTTAAGGAAGTTGGTGATAAAAGAGGAGAGGTAAAAATTTTCAATAATCTCGGGATAGTCTCTGAGGAGGAAAATTTATATGTTGAAGCAATGAGTTACTACAGGAAATCATTGATTATATTGAAAGCATCGGGCTATAACGAGATTGAAGATAGAAAGGATGAAGTAGCACTGCTTGGGAATATAGGACACCTGTTTGAAGTTAGTATAGATTTGGATTCTGCAGTTTTTTACTATGGGAAGGCATATGAGTTGGCGAGAGAGATTGAATATCTAAGGGGAGAAGCAGATGTTCTCCATAATATTGGAAATATATATCACAGAATGAGCGAGTATGATAGCGCAAAAAAGCATTATGAAACCTCAAAAGAGATCTTTGAGGTAATGGGAAACAGAAAGGGTGTGGCGGATAATCTCGGGAAATTAGGTGCTGTTGAGAGAAAACAGGGGCATTATGGAGAAGCAATTCTTTTACTCGATAAAGCATTGAAGCATTTTAAGAACCTTCGGGAAGGAGGATTGTTCAAGGGGGAAGCAGAGATACTGAATACCTTAGCCCTTGTTTATCAAGAAATCGGAAAATATAATAAAGCACTTGATTATCTGAAGGAAATCAAAGAATTATACGAAATTAGAAAAGATACCGTTGGTATAGCGATTGCAATGGAAAATATTGGGAATTCTTACTTCGAGTTGAGCGAAAATAAGAAAGAATACAGTGATTCTGCTTTAACTTATTTTGAGAAGAGCATAGAGATCTTCAAAAGGAAGAACAAAGAGGTTGAAGAAGCAAATGGATTAAACAATAAGGGGCTGGTATATCAGAGACTGGGGAAAATTGATGAAGCACTTTCTCTATACAATGAGGCGCTCAAGGTATATAGTGAATTGAAAAATACTATCGGTCAGGCAAAGGCATACAGTAATGTCGGCAACATTTATATGATAGAGAAGGAGTATACAGAGGCGATACGCAGTTATGAAAAAGCAATCTCCTTAATAGGCGAACTCAATCTTCCAGAACTCAAGGCGACATCCCTTGCGAGTCTTGGTATTGCATATAGAAATGCAGATAAAATACAGGAAAGTGTCGAGGTTTTAGAAAAGGCAATAAGTATTGTTGAGAACATACGGGGAGAGCTTGTAACTCAGGAATTTAAATCCTCTTTCATTGAGGATAAAATTAGAATTTATGAAGAATTGATTGAAATTCTTCTTGAAAATGGGAGGATTGAGGAGGCATTTTTATATATCGAGAGGGCGAAGGCACGAGCGCTTCTTGATATAATAGGACAAAAAACAATAAAAATAAAAAAATTACCAGACGACGTTAGGGATCTAATACAGGAAGAAAAGGTTTTTTCTCGAAAGGTTGAACTACTTACAGACCAGGAACAGAAAATGGAAGCATTTGTTGAACACCAGCGTATTCTTAAAGAACTGAAGAATAAGTATTCCGAGTACCATTCGCTGAAGGTAGTTGAACCGATTGATCTCAAAGGTTTGCAGAGGATGTTGGATAATAAGACAATTATTCTCGAATACTTTCTCTGTCATAAAGGTGTATTTCTTTTTGCAATTGATGAGAGGAATGTGAGCGCGCAGAAACTCGACTATTCACCAGAAGAGTTATATGAAGACGTTGATTGGCTCAGAAAATATATTTATAGTCTTGAAGGATGGGAATCACTTGCGTACAAGTTGTATGAAAAACTTATAATGGTTGTGGAAGAAGAATTAAAGGGTAAGGAGAGGGTTTGTATTGTGCCACATGGGGTGCTTCACCATCTTCCTTTTAATGCATTGCTTATTAATAAGGATCCGCAAACCTTTTTTATTGAACAGTATGACCTTTTCTATTCGCCATCATCATCCATTCTGAAAATTGCGCATGATAAGAATAAGAGAAGGAAAAAGAGATCCCTCCTATTTGCCAAATCAGATTTTTCTGATTATCCTGGTTGGGGGAATCTGGATGGAACGATTGAAGAAGTAGAAAAGTTGCGTTCTCAAAGACTTCTTCCTGGAATAAAGGTATATACAGACGTGGAAGCAACTGAGAGTAAATTAAAAGAGGTTGCTCGTAAATATGATATTATCCATTTGGCAACACATGGTGAGCTGAACAGAGAAAATCCCCTTCTATCAAGGATTCTTTTATCCTCATCTAAGAATGATGATGGGAGCCTGACAGTCAGCGAGATATTTGGACTTGACCTTTCCTGTTATCTTGTTACTTTAAGTGCCTGCGAAACGGGGAAAATTGGAAGTTATATTCCTGGAAAGGAGTTCTCTTCAGGGGACGATCTTGTTGGTTTAACCAGGGCATTTATTTTTGCTGGAACACCTTCTATTATCGCATCACTCTGGCATGTGGGAGATGCTCCAGCTGTCCTCCTGATGGAGCGGTTTTATAAAGAAATGAAAAAAGGTGATAAGGCGAAATCTATCTGCGAAGCTCAGCGATATATGATAAAGGAATCAGATTATCCATCACCACGCTTCTGGGCACCATTTGTTCTTTTCGGTGATTGGGAATAGTAAGTTGTTATGTTTAAACAGAATTCAACAGAAAGGAGGTGATGAGTTCAAGAAAAGTTTCTTCTTACAGGAAGAAGCTAATCGACAATTAACTGCATCTTTTCTGTACTGATGCTAAGAAGGAAAGGAGAAAGCATGAAAAAGGGAAAGATTCTTCTGGTTACCCTGCTCGTTTTAACGGTTTCGTTCCTTGCATTTACCACCTTCTCTTTTGCGGAGAATAAAGGAGAAGAGAAATCCGTGAGCGGGAAGGCAATGGAAAAACCCATTGAATCATTGAAGTACAAAAATATAATGGGTGACTTAGGTGCGGAATATCATTATCTTGCTGATATTGGAGAGATGATAGATAAGGGAAGGGACCACAAAGATGGTAATACTCTGATAGCCGCTGCATTGTTAATGCTTTATGCAGAGAAGGATTCGGGAAAGAAAAGTTCTGTTATTACAGGTGAAGCACTGCTGAAAGAAACTGTTGAACTCGCAGGGGAGCAAAAAAATGCAAAGCTTGCTATGAAGATTGCTGACGTATATGAAGATGCAACGTTTGGGTTGGGTGATAAGAAAGTAGCATCCGATCTCAGAAAAAAGGCAAAAGAATATGAGGCAGCTTCTTCGCAAAGAGCTGGAGCAGGAACGGTTATCATCAATAATGATACGCCCTATTATATTCGAGTCTATGTTGAAGGTTATGACAGAGGAATTTTGTACTCCGGTAATGTAGGTTGGGTAACCGGTGTTAGTGCCGGTTCAATACTTCTTTATGGGTATGCCCCATATACAGATTATGAATGGGGTCCAACAACAGGGTATCTCTCTGCAGGTGGAACATACACGTGGAATCTCATTTTCACTGATTAATTACACATCAAGGAAATTGTTCATGTTTTAAATAGAATCTATCTTATTTAGTAAAATAATAGTATCCTATTCAATGCTGGTACTCCTTCCTGGGGTACCAGCATAAATTAAGGGGAGAGAGATATATCTTGAGTATGAGAAATTTTTACAGTATGTAAGGCTTGGAAGCGCAGGTAAGCCATTCTCAAAATCGCAACACAATTTCAACTTTTTTCTCCCCCTAAATCCATTTTCCTCTTGACAAAATTACTTTTCCATATTATATTATAAATGCTTTTAAGATAAGTGATAATTAAAATGCTTATCTAATATTTTGAAGGAGATACATATGGTTAAGAAATGGATAGAAAAACGATATACAGCTTTATGGAAGGAGTTTAAGGATAAACCTTTCAAGTTTGTTGATGCACAAAAAGCATTAAAAGTTGCCCTTAATGATGATAAGAAACAGGTAAATGTAATTCTTTCTGAATTGAGAAAAGCAGAAATGCTTAAAGCAGATTTTGACGAGGATGATGCGAGAAAGCGAATCTATAGATTAAAGAGTAAAAAAGAAATTATATCCCAAATGCTTAAGATTGATAAAAATAAACTGACACGCAGGGACCTTGAAGGGCTTCTCAAAAAAGCAGCGGATTTAATCCGAACAAGGGTTGATTACACATTCATTCTTATTCTTCTTTTTTACAAGAGAATAAGTGACAAGTGGGAAAAGGATTTTGAAGAATCATATCAAGACGCTCTTGAGGATGGATTTAACAAGAAGGAAGCAAAACAGGAAGCGAAGGCTTCAACGTATCATGATTTTGATATTCCAGAGAAATTTCTATGGGAAAATATAAGGAAAGTTCCTGGTAAATTGCCTGAGAATTTTTCTAAAGCAATGAAGGTAATTGCTGAGCGAAATCCCGAATTAAAGGATGTATTTGAGAATATAGATTTTGTCCAATTTACAACAAGCAGTGAAAATGCGGAGATTCTGAGACAACTTGTTGAACTCTTTAGTATGAAAAAGCTTCACAATGTATCCCCTGACATTCTTGGTGATGCATATGAGTGGATTCTGAGATATTTCGCACCACAGAAAGCGAAAGAGGGGGAAGTTTACACTCCAAGAGAGGTTATTAAACTTATTGTTAAGATGCTCGACCCGAAACCCCAGGAAAGTGTATATGATCCAAGTTTAGGTTCTGGAGGAATGCTTATAATGTCATACAAGCATGTTGAAGACAAGTATGGTACAAAAGGAGCAGATAAACTCTTTCTCCTCGGACAGGAAGTAAACCCCAAAACCCTTGCGATGGCAAAGATGAACCTCTATATCCATGGCATCAGAAATGCACTTTTAACTTTTGGTGATACACTTCTTTATCCAAAGTTTAAAAAAGGTGAAGGAGTGAAGATGTTTGATATGGTTATTGCCAATCCGCCGTGGAATCAGGATGGATACAATGAGGAGGTCATTAAAAAAGGAGAGTTCTGGAAAGAAAGATTCAGGTATGGTCCCAGCACAAAGCAAAGTGCGGATTGGGTCTGGATTCAGCATATGCTCGCCTCTGCAAAGAATGATACGGGAAGGATTGGCGTAGTTATTGATAATGGATGCCTCTTTAGAGGGGGTAAAGAAAAAGCAATACGGACAGAAGTTCTGAGGGACGACCTCATAGAAACAATCATTCTTCTTCCAGAGAAACTCTTTTACAATACAGGGGCACCTGGGGCAATTCTGATTTTTAATAAAAATAAGCAAAGAAGGAGAAAAGACAGGGTACTTTTCATAAATGCAAGTCAGGAGTATGCACAACATCCTGAAGTACGAAAATTGAATTATCTGAATGATGACAATCAAAACAGGATAGTTCGAGCATATAAGAAGTCGAAAGAGGATAAAGGTTTTTCAAGAATAGTAGAACGTGAAGAAATAGAGGAGAACGATTACAACCTCAATGTTACCCTCTACGTATTCCCGGAAGAAAAAATTGAGGAGATAGATATTGCAAAGGAATGGAAAGAGCTTGACGGGCTTGAAAAAGAGATTGACAAGACCACAAAAAAACTTGCTAATTATCTGGAAGAATTGAAATATTAGGGAAGATATGGAGATAATATCATAAAAGAAAAAAAGATGAAATACGAAACAAGTAGAGTAGAGTATAAATTATGTAAATCGAGTTTATCAAAGTCTCTTTGGGAAACCGTTTCTTCTTTCTCAAATGAGGGTGGAGGAATGATTCTACTGGGTTATGAAAAAATGAATGATAAATATGTGCCTGTTGGACTCAAGAATCCTTCGCAATTACTTGATGATTTTACATCAACAGTCGGTCAAAAATTCAATTTCTGCCCTTTGGTAAATGCTGACATAGAAAGTGATAGGGGAAAACCTATTATTGCAATTGTGGTTAAAGAAGCCCCTAAGTATCAAAAACCGATTTATATAAAGGATGCTGGTCCTATTAAAGGCGGATTTAAAAGGGTCGGTGCAACAGATTTAAGGCTTACTGACCAAGATGTCCATCATTATTATCTTGAAAGAATGGGAGCACCTGATGCTCAAGCTGTTGATGGCAGTTCAACCGACGACATTAATCCTGAAACATTATCTGCCTATCGTTCACTAAGAAAGTTAATCAAGGTTGATACCCCAGAACTGGAATTTAACGATAAATATCTTTTAAAGTCTTATAGTCTTCTTGTTGAGAATACTGTAAAATTAACAGCTGCAGGATTGCTCCTTTTTGGTAAGGAACAAGCAATAAGAAAATATTTTCCAGCAATACGGCTTGATATAATTAGAATAAAAGGAATTGAATGGGGAAAGGATAAAGATCCCTTTCTTTCAAGAGATTTAAAGGGAAATCTTATAACTATACGTTCAATCGCATTGGACTTTATGGAAAGGTTTTTCCTCATACCTTTCCAGAGCGATGTAAGAGGTGATAGGATAGAAGAAAATGCACATAGTAATGCTTTGAGAGAGTCTCTCACTAATCTTTTAATGCACCAGGATTATTTTGGTTCAAGTCCCGCTCAGGTGATAATCTATAATGATAGAGTTGAATTTTACAATGCAGGATATTCCTTAAAGAATCCGGATGAGTTTGACACGCCTGGTTCAAAACTTCGAAATCCTAATATTGCTTCAGTATTTTATGACCTTCAATGGGCAGAGTCGAAAGGTACAGGACTAAAAACGACTACAGAAGCACTAAAAAAAGAAGGTTACGAGCTTCCATATTACATAAATAATCCACAAAATAATACATTTAGGTTAATACTTCCCCATCCTGTAGTAGGAGTTACCCCCAAAGTCACCCCACAAGTCACCCCACAAGTCGAAATGCGAGATAGGATAGCAAAAATATTACAATACTGTGAAAAACCGCGTTCTCTAAAAGAAATGATGGAGTTTTTAGAGCTTAAAGATAGAAAAAACTTTATTTATCAAATTCTAAATCCATTGCTTGAAAAGAACTATTTAGAAAGAACTATTCCAGATAAACCAAGAAGCAGGTTTCAAAAATATGTTAGAAAGCAGTAGTAAAAATAATATTATCGGTAATGATTATTTAAGAGATATTATGAGACATTTATCGGACATTCGAAAAATTCCTTTGTTTTCCTTCCCCTTGATGTATGTCAGCCGAAGCTTCAGCGTAGGCTGGGGAGAGAATCTCACCCCCTCATATTTCTCTCCCGTCGCGGGAGAGGTTCTACGCTTCTTTATCTTTTCCCACTTGACGGGGAGAATTACTTCCTAAATCTTCTCCCCCTTGATGGGGGAGAACAAAAGAGAGGGTGAAACAGAAGATGAAGAAAAGCAAACTCAGAGGTTATTCAGAAAATTTAAGTGCCTTTAGGTTCTATTTCACCACCTCAAACTTGAGGTCACATTTTGTGATTTCAAATTTAGATTTGATCGGTATGCCAGGGTGCTCGAATTTTGCCAGGAGTCAAAATCACCAAATGAATTCACGGGGGAAATAATATGATAAATGAACAATTAATTGAAATTTTAGATCGCA
>JAGMEZ010000564.1 GCA_023127905.1 Caldifarciminota bacterium | reverse complement strand
TTCTGTCAATTTTTAGCAAATTTGTGTTAATTTGAATTGGATATAGATGCCAGGCAGGGCGCACATATTCCTTGACAGTAGGAATAATAATTTCCTGCATATCTTCAAATTCTTTATTATATCTTCTTGCTATCCCTTCTCTTCTTTCCTGCATTTGCTCTACTCTTCTCAGTTGATGGATTCCAAGAGATGCCTGAATATCTGTCATATTATATTTATATCCTGCTTCAATTACTTCATAATACCAGGAACCTTCAGCAGTATATCTTTTCCAGGCGTCTTTACTGATACCATGCAGGCTCATTATTTTCATTCTCCTTGCAAACTCATCATTTTCAGTACAAGCCATACCTCCCTCACCTGTTGTAATAGGTTTAGTTGGATAAAAACTGAAACACGTTATCTCTCCAATAGTTCCAATCATTCTATCTTTATATTTCGTAGGAAATGAATGAGCTGCATCTTCAATTACTTTAAGACTAAACTCTTGAGCAATCCTTATAATTTCATCCATATCGCAAGATTGACCCGCATAGTGAACAGGGATAATTGCTTTTGTCTTCGATGTAATTTTCCTCTCAATATCTTCTGGATCTATATTCATTGTATCCTTTTTACAATCGACAAGGATAGGTTTTCCACCAGCATGGATCACAGCATTTGCTGTGGATGCAAATGTCATTGTTGGAACGAGCACTTCATCCCCAGGTTTTAATCCTAAAGCAAGCATTGAAAGATGAAGAGCAGCAGTGCAGGAGTTTAGCGCCATCGCAAATTTTACACCTTTATACTCCCTAAACATCTCTTCAAATTTATGCACCTTGGGTCCTGTCCCAAGCCAACCAGACTTCAATGAAGCAACAACTTCATCGATTTCAGGCTGCTCGATGAGGGGGGAACCGAAGGGAAGAAATTTGTCTCTCATAATTATCTCACGATACAAATTTCAAGTAACAAGTTGCAAGTAACAAGTGACATTTGACAGGCACTGCTATACGCAAGTTACAAGGAACAAGTAGCAAG
>JAGMEZ010000563.1 GCA_023127905.1 Caldifarciminota bacterium | reverse complement strand
GATACAATTCTTGTCGAGAGAAAAGGCGGCAAGCTTGTTTTTGAGAAGATGAAAAAAGGAGTAAAAGCCGAGAAAGTATAGCAGTTATTTTAAGACAAAGAAAATGGGTAAAAAGAAATTATAGAAATAGTGTATAATGAAAGAAGAAATTAAGAAAATGGAAAAATTGGATTTCTCAATTTCGATCTTTGGGAGATATGGGGGCTGTTGTGGGTAAGTTATCGGTAGGTGTCATTGGAGTTGGTTACCTTGGGCAGCATCATGCAAGAATTTATAGTACTTTAGATAATGTTGATCTTGCTGGTGTATGCGATATTTCTGTAGAGCAGGGGGAAGATATTGCACGAAAATATGAGACGAAATACTATAGGGAAAGGGACAAACTCATTAAGGAAGTTGATGCTGTTAGCATTGCTGTCCCAACACCGTTCCATTTCGAAGTCGCAAAGGATGTTATTTTACACAGCAAGCACGTTCTTCTTGAAAAACCTATTGCAGAAAAGTTATCCCAGGCAGAAAAACTAATCGAGATTGCAAAAGGAAAAAAAATTATTTTCCAGATCGGTCACATAGAGCGATTCAATCCTGCTGTTATTGCTTCGTTACCACTGATAAAAAACCCGTTATTTATTGAATCTCACCGCTTATCACCGTTTAAGAACAGGGGAGTTGACGTCCCGGTAATTTATGATCTTATGGTTCACGATATTGATATTGTTCTTTCATCCGTTAAAAGTAGGATAAAACGGATTGATGCTGTTGGTGTTCCTGTACTTAGCAGTGAATTTGATATTGCTAATGCACGGGTGGAGTTCGAGAATGGAACAATTGCAAACTTCACCACTTCAAGGGTTTCAAAAGATAAAATGAGGAAGATAAGATTCTTCCAATCTGATTCATATCTTTCGATTAATTATCTTAACCATTCTGTTGAATATTATAAAAGAGTTTTTAAGGATGGAAAACCGTTTATAGAAATAGATAAACTGGATGTACCTGCTGGTGAACCGCTAAAATTAGAAATTGAATCATTTATCTCGAGTATTAAAAATGGAATTCCCCCAGTAGTTGGTGCAGAGGATGCAAAAGAAGCTCTATTTGTAGCAAATATGATGGTTAAAAAAATTATTAAACGACAGGGAGAAATAGATAAGCTGATAAATAACGTTAGTTCATGATAATTAAATTCGAATTCCAAAATCCTTAATAAGGACAAGTGCATTCTAATCATTTTTTGCGTAGGATTGCAGACCCACTCTGGAAGCAATCCCGATGTTTTTTTGTTAAGGAGTGCTCTGTAATCTAAAAAATTGTGAAAGTTGGAAAGTTTCTTTATAAATATCGAAGTCTGACACCTGTCCCATTAGTTATTGTCCTTCTTATATTTTTAAAACCCTCTTTAGTAACCATAATAGTCGGTCTTTTTGTCACCATTTGTGGAGAAATACTTCGATTCACAAGTGTTGGTTATACAGGACTCACAACCCGCTCAAAAAATGTCCAGTCAGATATTCTTGTTACAAATGGTCCTTACGGTTTTATAAGAAATCCAATATATCTCGGGAATTTTTTTATTTCACTTGGGATTGTAATTTCTGCAAATGCCTTTTTCCCCTGGTTCATTGTTTTGTATATTATAGTCTTCGCAGTTCAGTATTTCTTCATAATTCGGTTTGAAGAGAAGTTTCTAAGAGAGAAATTTGGGGATAGATATTTACAGTATATAAAGAATGTACCCTCTTTTTTTGTAAACTTAAAACCGTATAGGAAGGGAAAATCTGTTAAACCTAATTTTAAATGGGCATTAAGAAGTGAAAAAGTAACGATTACGGTAGTTACGCTACTATATATTATCATTGGAGTAATTTATGTATGGCAGAGAATACATAAATAAACAGTCATTGGTTATCTGTTATTGGATAAGAATCAATAGGTTACTGTGGAGCATTTACCTTTTTTTCCTTGACAAGGAATTATTTAAAGTTTATAGTTTAGCATCATCAAGGTGGTAACAAAAGAAATAATTTTATAAATAAATAAAATGGAAGGAAGAGTTTTTTTAGAAAAATTAGATGCACTTGGAGAGAAAGCTAAAGAATTAAAAGAAGCGGTTAAGACAGCCCAGAAGAATTTAAGTAGAGATCAAATTGATCGGGTTAAGTATCTTGTACATGGTATTTCCTATGTTGTTACTAATATAAGTCAAGAGTTTATTGGGATGAATCTGGGGAAAACAATTAATAACATTCTTCTTGAAGCACCAATAAATGCGAGGGATATCTTTGTAAAACTTGGAGAGGTTCAACTTATTCCTGGAGAAGTAGTTCCACATTTAAAGAAATTAATTACAATGGCAAATACAAATACCATTGACCTGAATGCAGTTAATCAAGCGATCCCTTCGATTGAAGAATTAATCTTTTATATAAAACACTTCATCGAAGGTGTGGATGTATCTGAAGAAGAAAAAGAAAAAGTCGAGTTAATCCACAAAGAGAAGGAAAAGAAGAAAACCAAATAACCTTGTTTATTTCCATTATTCCCTGGTAGCTGTTTACTTTTGGCGAAGCGATGATATGTTGGTGTTTTTTTTGCTATACGCTATAAGCCATTAGCTGTTGGCGAAGCCATGATATGTTGGTGTTTTTTTTGCTATAAGCTATAAGCCATTAGCTGTTGGCGAAGCCAACGCATGGCGCGCCTGGCGCGATTCGAACGCGCAACCTGCGGATTCGAAGTCCGACGCTCTATCCGTTGAGCTACAGGCGCTTTCTCCCTTTATACCACCCCTAAAAATATATGTCAAGAAGAAATCCGAACCACCCATAAGGAAAAACCCCATTAGAAAATGAAATTTCTAACGGGGTAAAGGATAAAGGATAAAGGAAAAAGTGAAATCTTACGGTAAAGTGTTAGTTTAGCTATTTGCAGGTTTGACCCAAGATTGTACTGTAAAAAAGAAAAGGGAATGTTTTGTTCGATGGGAAAAACATAAAGATGAAACCATGTACCCGATCGTTAATTGTTATTGTGTTGTTTCTGATAAGCACTGTTAATTGGATTTCAGCGGTTGATTTTGGTATAGGAACAAAGATTAATTTTGCAGGCGGTCCTGTTCCAACAATAGTACTCGGAGCAAAGGTGAAACCTCGAGTTTTTGTTAACCTTGTATTTGGAGGTTTTCCTACAAAGGCAGGTCCACTTTTTAGACTGGAGGTAAACTGTAGGTATTTATTCCGAGAAGAAGAAAGGACTTCGTATTATATGCAAGGAGGATATGGTAATACATGGATACGATACAATGAAGAATGGCAAGAGATGAAGCAGATAAGAATATTGGATATCAAGGAGTTTCATATTAACGGAGGTATATCAAGGACATTCTCTTCTTCATTTGTTCTTTCAGGAGATGTTGGCTTCCTGTATGCCCCTTATTTTGTTAATCCTGAGTTAAAGGAAAGGTTTGGGAATGTTTTCCCAATTGTTCCAATGATAGGCTTCGAGGGAATATACTATATTAAATAAAGCGTCGTCTAACCAGAGATTAGACGACGCTCAACATAATTTAAATTTTTAATCTTACCAGTTCTTCATGCCACGACCGTGTTTTTTGTCTTTGCGGTGATAATCTACATCCATTGATTCGAGT
>JAGMEZ010000562.1 GCA_023127905.1 Caldifarciminota bacterium | reverse complement strand
CAATACACAATTATTCTTCCAAGCTTCTTGCTTTTATCTTTTTGCTTGGCTTTCTCGCTTTTTTTCCTCTTAAAAATTTTAGAACAAGTGGAACACCACTAAGAGGATATGCTTTCCGTATTTTTTTTTCAAGATACCTTTTATAGTCTTTCGAAATTTTATCTGGAAAATTTGTGTAAAATACTATCTGGGGAGGATTCCGGGAAATCTGACTCGCTCCGGGAAATATAACCTTCTTTTTTCCAATACGCTTATGCGGAAAGTTATCAACAGCATCTCTTAATATACCATTTAGCACTTCATTGTCCATTTTTATCGAGCTTCTTTTATACGCATCTATTGTTATACGGACAGCATCAAAAACCCCATCACCCCGTTTTGCTGAAATGGGAACGGTAAGTAAATAAGTCATGTATGGAAGAGCATCATTAAAATAACGAATAACATCATTCCATAGCTTCCTGGGAACAAGGTCCATTTTGTTCAAAATGATTACTACAGTTCCGGCACTCCTTCCAGCAAGTGCAATAAGTCTCTTATCCTGCCGCGTAATATCAACTGAACCATCAACCATTACCATTGCAGCATCACACACAAGCAATGCGTTAATTGCGCGTTTTATCGTATAGTATTCGAGATCCGTATCAATTCGTGGTTTTCTTCTTATCCCTGCAGTATCAATCAATGTCACCTTTTCATCCTCAAATATTAAGTCTGTATCAATTGCATCCCTTGTAGTACCTGGCTCTTCATCAACTATTACCCTCTCTTCGTCTATAATCCGGTTAAATAATGATGATTTTCCAACATTCGGTCGTCCGATAATTGCAAGTTTAATTCTCTCCTCATCCCTTTCAATCTTTTCCTCCACAATCAATTCTGCGATCTCATCAAGAAGTTCCGCAACACCCCTACCATGGATACTTGAAACAGGAAAGATTATCCCAAACCCAAGTTTATAAAAATCATAAATTACCCGCTCTCTCTGCTCGTTGTCTACCTTGTTAACAACAAGAAAAACCTTCTTGCCACTCCTGCGTAATGTATCAGCTATCTCTTTGTCGAGTGGAGTAACACCTTCAAGTGCATCAACAGTAAAAAGGATTATCTCACCCTCATCAATCGCAAGGTCAACCTGCTGTGAAACAAGCGTCGATATCCTATCTGTTTTTGTAGGAATATATCCTCCTGTATCGGTAAGATAAAAACTCTTTCCTCTCCATTCTGCCCTTTGCAGAAGCCGATCTCTCGTCACTCCGGATACCGATTCAACAACAGCCTTCCTTTTATTTATAATTCTATTAAATAGTGACGACTTTCCAACGTTTGGTCTCCCAACGATCACAACATTTATCATACGATAAGCTCCCGCTTTAATGTGTCAGTCAAAGAGGAAAGAGACGAAGGTGACGAAATTATCTTTCTCCCTGTTAATGTATTTAGTTCTTTAAGGGATACATCATCCAGAAAAACTTCATCATCGTTTAAGCAATTCCGCGGGATAATAAAAAGGTCAGCATCGCTATTATACGATTCTACTGCCTTTAGAATATCCTTTCCCACAAGAAGTCCTGAAACTGTTACGCTTTTTCCGAAGAATGAATTTTCAAGAAGTATGATATCACAGGAAATGGTACTCTCGAGTACGAGCCTTTTTCGCAACAGATTAACCCAGGGAAATGGTAACAATGACGTAATAAAAATTACTGTTCCTGACATATCTTTTAGCTCTTCTGTATTAATATGTTCAATCTCATCAAGGAAAATTCTTGAATTGCCAACACCATTCTCAAGTTGTGCAAAGTCGTCATAGAATTCCTTCATTGGAATGGCAAACTCTGCTTTAATCAAGATTTCATCGGATGGATAGACAAAACCCACTCCAAATTTTTTTCTGAAATCCTCCTGCCAGAATAGAATATTTTTTACAATCCCAAGGCATTCTTTTCCTGTAAGTTCTCTTAAAGGAAAAAGCCCTTCCCTGTATTTTGTTAAACCTACAGGAATTACTGCAACAGACCTCAGGTAAGGAAAATAATGCGAAAGCTCACAAACGGTCTTTTCGAGCTCTTTCCCGTCATTTATGCCTGGACAGATAACAATTTGTGTATGGATTTTAATTTCTTCGTCAACAAGTCTTTTAAGAGCCCTTTTTATACTTGCTTTTTTTTTCGCACTCCCGAGCATTCGAGCCCGTAGTTCAGGATCAGTAGAGTGAACAGAAACATAGAGAGGGCTTAATTTCTGCTCTCCTATTCTCTTGAAATTCTCCTCAGTCATATTTGTAAGAGTAATATAGTTCCCATAAAGAAATGATAGTCGGAAATCATCATCCTTTTGGTATAAGCTTTTTCTTAAACCTTTTGGCATCTGATCGTAGAAACAAAAAATACAGGAATTGTTACACCTCCTAAACTCAAAAGAGGATAGTTTGATTCCCAATCTCTCTTCAGGTAATTTCTGTGTCCTGATAAGACGTTTCTCTTTACCTTCCTCAATTTCAATCACAAGACTACTATCGCTTTCATGAAACATAAGGTCTATCTCATCATTTATTGTATATCCGTTTATCGAACATAACCTATCACCACGTGATATGCCCAGTTCATATGCAATGCTTTCCTTCCCTACCTCTTTTATTTCTACCATCTTATACAGTAAAATATTAAGTAACACTTAAAATAACATAACTGTAAAAGAAATGCAAGAAAAAAATACGAATTACATAAAGTTGTCTCAATTATTTTCTTGACTTTTCTAATATAGGGAATTATATTTTATGTGAATCCAATTTTAGAAGGATTCAGGAGTGAAGATGAAAAGAAAAATACTATTTTTCTTATTTTTATTTTTAATACACATTGCTATTCCCCTCGGCTCGATGAATACGCTTTCAATCTGCCTGAGAACTGGTTCACTATTCGATGGAGCATTAAAGGATGATTTTCTCTTTATTGCATCTGGAAGAGGAGTTGATATCTATGATATATCAAATCCGAATAATCCGACAATTGCTTACTATTTAGACACCCCTGGTATCTGCAATGATATCTTTCTCAAGAATAACCTTCTTTATACAGCAGATGGACCCTCCGGCATCGAGGTATACGATGTAACCATTCCTCAAAATCCCAATCTCCTTTCTAACTTTATTTCAGAAAACAATTTTAAGGAAATTTATGTCAAAGATTCTATCTTTTCTGTGTCAACAAAACCCAATGGAATATCACTATTCAAGTATACAGATTCAGGAAACATTGAAAGACTTTCAAGGATAACCCTCAACTACGAGGTAAAAGGTATCCTTATATTAGACTCGTTGCTTATTGCAGGGTTATCAAGTAACGGTTTCACAATCTATAATATTCGAGATCCGTACAATCCAATTCTTCTATTGCCCTCCTTTTCAAACCATATCGCTCTTGACATAGCTGGCATAGATACACTTCTCTTTATTGCTTCAGCCAATTCGGGTGTAAACATTTTTTCCATAAAAGATCCTCTTTCACCCGACTCTATTGGAACATTTTCAATCAATGATTACATACTCTATGTTTCACTTCAGGATACACTCCTCTTCTGCACCGGATTATCAGACAGCATCTATGTTCTTGATGTTAATGACCCCTCCAATCCTTTTTTGAAAAATATTGTTAATACACTTTCCCCGGTCAGCCATCCTAAAATTGATGAAACCATCCTTTATGCTCCGGAATTATCGACCGGTGAACTTTTTAGCGTACCAGAATATTCAAAATATGCTGACCTTGATTCTTTCTTTCCTGTAACAGACGGATTTGTCTCCTGCTCTCTCGCTTTTGTTGCATCTACGGGAAAAGGTCTTCTTATACTCGATATAAAGGATACCCATTCACCATTCATTATTTCTATCTTTGACTCTATTAAAACAATAAACGCTGTTTACGTAAGAGATACAATTGCCTATCTTTCCTGTGGTGAGGAAGGTCTTTATATACTTAATGTTGCTGACCCTTCGTTTGTCAAAATAATTTCTTCCTACAACACTCCAGGAACACTTAATCACACGCTTAAGAAAGGAAATAACCTTTTTCTTGCAGATGGAGGTTCGGGCATTGAGGTTGTTTCCATAGAGGATATCAACAATCCAATACTAATCGATTCACTGCACCTCCCCGGACACAGCTATGATATTGCCTCTACTGATACCATTGCTTTTGTTTCTCTTGGATTAAAGGGATGCGGAATTGTTTCTTTTAAAAATCCTAATAGCATATCACTTATTGACACTATTACCGATATTGGCTTCTCAAAAGCCGTTGCTACAAATGGAGAATACCTCTTTATCGCAACAATAGAAAACGGCATAAGAATATATGATGTAACATCTCCCGTAAATCCATTATACATCACAACCTACTCAGTTCCTGCTCCTGTAAACGACATCTACTATGAAAACGAATTACTTTTCCTTGCATGCGATTTTCACGGAATAGAGGTTGTTGATGTGTCCAACCCTCACCTTCCTTCTAAAAAGGACAGCTTAGATACCCCCGGAATAGCATCACGTATCCACTTTAACTATAGAATAATTTCACTCGCAGATTTCTTCAGTTTCAGTCTTGATACATTTCCCTACACGGATACTATTCCTCCTTCACCTGTCTCTAATCTCACTATTGAATCACAAGATTCACTTATCATATTAAAATGGATAAATTCACACGATTCTGATTACAAGGGTACACGGCT